>JAABQR010000123.1 GCA_011391345.1 Methanobacteriota archaeon
GGGCTTCTCGTGCAGGCAGGCCTTGCTCCTGTTGATGTACTGCACGAACTCGACGATCCCGCCATCGAACCTGTATGTGTTGGACTGGGACGACTTCGGTTCTGATATGGAGAGCTTCAGGCCCTTGTTGAGGAACGCGATCTCCCTGAACCTGTTCGAGAGCGTCTCGTAGCTGATGTCGACGGTCTCGAATATCTGAACGTCCGGTTTGAAGGAGACGATGGTACCGGTGTCCGTGGCGTCCCCAATTATCTGGACTGTGCCCGCGGGCACACCCCGTATGTAGCGCTGGAAGTGCACCTTGCCCTTCCTCTTGACCCTGACCTCGAGCCATTCGGAGAGAGCGTTGACGACGCTCAGGCCGACACCGTGGAGGCCTCCCGAGACCTTGTATGTCTTCCTGTCGAATTTGCCACCGGAGTGGAGCTTCGTGAGGACGAGGTCGAGCGTGTCCTCCTTGTACTTCTTGTGAGCGCCGACGGGGATGCCCCTGCCGTCGTCCTCGACCATGACGCTACCGTCATCGTTCAGGACCACGTTGATCGCCGTGCAGAAACCGGCCATGGCCTCGTCGATGCTGTTGTCCACGACCTCGTAGACGAGGTGGTGGAGACCATAGACGTCCGTACTGCCGATGTACATGCTCGGCCTCTTTCGAACGGCCTCCAAACCCTCGAGGACCTGAATCCTCTCTGTGTCGTAAGCGCTGTCATCCGTTGACTTGTCCATGAGATCCTTGTCTCCATGAGGCGGGCTCGCAAACCCATGATTCGTTAACGCATCCCATCCGCTTTTACGGCGCTTTTTCGGGTGTGTTTCTTCTTTAATGGAACCGGCATATATAAAATCTTTGAGAATACCATCTGGCCACCCCTGAAAACACCCCTCCGTTTCCACTGGACCCTTTCGCCGATTCTGCGGCTCCGATTCCATGGGAAATGTCGGCATATGACGATTGTACCGTCGGGCCTCCCCCATACGGCGGCCCCGACACCAGCACGGTACGCCTCATGCCATATCAGGCGACAGCTACGCCTTTCTCCCAGCCAGACATCTCACGGAGACGCGACCGGCGTGGTCGCTCAATCAAAGCCTTTATACTGTTGAGACATTTGGTATCGAAGGTATCTGATGGCAGGGAAGAGGAGCAAGGGTTTTCCAGTGGAAATCAAGGGGACCTCGAAAGCTGAGGGAATCGAGCCAGACAGGCTCATGAAGCTCGTCAAGGCAGGAAGGGTCGTAATACCTTCGAACCCCCGACACAAGCGCCTCACCTATGTCGGCATCGGTGAGGGGCTGAGGGTCAAAGTCAATGCGAACATAGGGACCTCCAAGGACCACGTCGATGTCGACGAGGAGATCGAGAAGGTGAAGGTGGCCGTCAGGTTCGGAGCCGACGCGATCATGGACCTCAGCACTGGCGGAGACCTGCGGGCCATACGGAGACGCGTCATGACAGAGTGCCGCGTGCCGGTCGGCACAGTGCCCATCTACGAGGCGCTCTGCAGGACCGCCGGCAAGGGAGGGGTCCGGGCGCTCAGTTCCGACGACATGTTCAAAGCGATAGAGACCCAGGCCAAGGACGGCGTGGACTTCATGACCGTCCATTGCGGGGTCACGACCAACACCGCCGCATCCCTCATGAGGCACAGGAGGGTCACAGGTGTTGTATCCCGCGGCGGGGCCATACTCGTGGCGTGGATGCGCGACCACGGGCAGGAGAATCCATTGTACAAGGACTACGACCACCTCCTGGACCTCGCCAAGGAGCATGGGTTCACCTTGAGCCTTGGCGACGGGCTCAGGCCCGGGTGCACCGCCGATGCGACCGATGTCCCCCAGCTGCACGAGCTGATCGTGCTCGGGAAGCTCGTCGAAAGGGCAAGAAAGGGAGGCGTGCAGGCGATGGTGGAAGGGCCGGGGCATGTGCCGATGAACCAGATCGAGGCGAACGTGCGCATAGAGAAGACCGTGTGCAAGGGCGCGCCGTTCTATGTCCTCGGGCCCCTGGTCTGCGACGTCGCGGCGGGGTACGATCACATCACCGGCGCCATCGGCGGCGCGATCGCCGCGTACCATGGCGCTGATTTCCTCTGCTATGTGACACCCTCGGAACACCTGTCCCTACCTACGGCCGATGACGTGAGACAGGGCGTCATAGCCAGCAGGATCGCGGCCCACGCCGCCGACCTCGCGAGAGGACGGGGGACGCAGTGGGACAGACGCATGTCAGAGGCACGGAAGGCCTTCGACTGGGAGACCATGTTCGAGCTCTCCCTCGACCCTGAGAGGGCGAAGGCCATCAGGGACCGTAGGAGGTCCAAGAGCCCCAACGTGTGCTCGATGTGCGGTGACCTGTGCGCGATGAAGATGGTCGATCGGATGCTCTCCGAATGACGCTCAGAAATTGATGCCGATCGGCAGGCGCACGAATACGCCGACGAGCAGGGACACGATGCCTGCAGCCACCGCGGCCAAGACCGCACAAAGGGCCGAGGAGCCCGTCGTCACATCGTTGGCCGTGCCGACCGCCTTGCTGACGACCCACAGGAGCCACACTATGCCCGCGACCGCGATCGCAAGCAGCATGGCGCCGTAGACGATTGCCCTTTCCATCTCGGTGTCTGTCCAGTGCTGTACGCGGTCCAGGTTCAGCCCCTCGAACCCCGCGGTGAAAACGGCCAGCAGGGCGACGGTCAACAGGACGAACCACGGATAGCAGTATGATACGAGCGTGATGGTGGAACCCTTGTCACCCCGGCCACCGAACACCTCGTGCGATGCCATGGATGCCACTATCCCGAACACGAGCAGCGATATGACGGTCACGATCGTGCCCGCGACCCCCTGCAGGGCGAACCCGAGCGCGTCCGTAGCGCTGTAGCCTATCACCTCGGCCATGCTCTCGGTGACGATTACACTGACCACGTTCGATAACACGGCGAAAGCGATGACTATGATCAAGGCGTGCTTCAGGTCCGAGCACGAGTACAGGCGCGATAGCGCCTTCGTCGGGGAATAGGCGACCCGGAGCACCTCGCCGAGGCAGAACCTAGGGGGCTGCTCCTTCGGCCTGGTGTACAACCACGCGTACAGGCTCCTGCGCGCGTGCGTCTGCCCCGACTCGACGAAGCCCGGGGGAGGCAACTGCTGCACCGAACCAGGCGGGATTTCCTGGATGATGGACGCGCCACAGCGGGGACAGGTCGCGGTGCCCTTGGCGTTCCCATGGATATGCAGATACCCTGAGGTCAGGAGTCCGCATGACGGGCACCTGATGCTGTTGACGAAGACCACTGACCCTGCTGACATGCGCCAGCCCATCGACTACTCTGCATATTATTATTGTTCCGAGAACGGAGGATGGAGCCACTGGAGGGTCTCGAACCCCCGGCCTGCGGTTTACGAAACCGCCGCTCTCTAGCGGCGCGTGCGGAAGCGCACGCGCAACCGCTGAGCTACAGTGGCGCCTAGGCAGGTTGGGAAGATGGTTTCTATAGTTAAGCCTTTGGACAACGCGGGGCGGCCCGACGGGGGGTCCAGGTGCCCGGTGAAGGGACAAGGGTTTTTAGGCTTCGACCGTATTCACAACACAGACCCAGATATGGCCACGGACCTCCGCATACCAGAGGGCATCGTAGTGCGAACGGCCAAGGGCGGCCCCGATTCTCTGAAGGGCATCCTGGCTGACCTGAAGCAGTACAGCTTCACGGGATACCTCAAGGTCACGCTCGAGAAGCCGTTCATGACCTCCACGGGATACATCGTCGTGGAGCAGGGCACCCCCGTGATGGCGATCTACGAGTTCGAGAAGTCGAAGCCCAGGGAACTGAGGAGGATCTACACGGGCGAGAAGTCGCTCAGGTTCATACTGGAGGACTCGCAGGACAAGGCATCCAACATCGAGCTGCACAGCCGAGTCCCGAGAGAGGAGTTCGAGAGACGCTTCCCCGACGCGTACATAGCTAGCGCACCGACGCAGAAGCCCCCTGCGAGGAAGCTCGTGGAGGAAACCGAAGTCGATGCCGAGGCCGATCCCAACATCGAGAGGATCGAGGAATGGCGGAGGAAGGGGTTCAAGGTCGACACACTCGAGGAGGCGCGCAGGAAGGGCCCGCAGGCGACCTCGACGGAGTTCGCGGCCTTCGAACGCGACGCGCAGAAGCTGAAGCAGTTCGAGGCCATACTGAACAACTTCCCAGTGATGGGCCTGGAGCAGGAGATAGCCGAGATAAGGACCAAACTCGACGACCGGACCAGGATCGCGGAGATCGAGTCGGACATCGAGTTCCTCCAGGAGAAGATCAGGCGCAAGATCCAGAAGAGGAAGGACGAGGAGGACTCCATCAAGCAGGAGCTCGAGAAGAAGCGGCGGGATGAGAAAGCCGCCGACGTCTACGACCTCATACTCAAGTACCAGACCACCCCTGACACGGAGGCTGGGGAGGTCCCGAAGGAGGCACAGAAGTGCCCCAAGTGTGGCGGCGACCTGGACGAATCAGGGGTGTGTCCCAAGTGCCCCGCTGGGCCCGAGGAGGCCCTGGACTTCTCGAAACCGCTCATGTCTGAGTTGAGATTCGACGGGTTCGTCATGGGGCCCGGCTCGAAGTTCGCGGCCGCCACCGCGGTGGCTGTCGCGGAGAACCCCGGGAAGACCTACAACCCACTGCTGATATTCGGGGGGTCTGGGCTGGGGAAGACTCATCTGTTGTCCGCAATAGGTTGCCATATGCTCAAGAAGGACCCTGAACTCAGCGTCTTGTATGTGCCTTCCGACAGGCTCGTGGACGCTGTTGAGAGGTGCGGCACCGCTGATGGACTCAGACGACTGAGGGACGCCCTGAACCAGGCGGACCTTCTGCTCCTGGACGATATGCAGTTCCTAGCCGCGAACGACAGGGCGCAGGGCGAGATGGTCTATGTCATCGACAGGATGACAGAGTCGGGGAGGCAGGCCGTCTTTGCGAGCGACCGACTGCCGACGCAGATACCTGGGTTCAACGATCGGCTCAACGCGCGCATCCAGAGGGGACTCACAGTGGACCTCCAGCCGCCGGACATGGAGACCCGCATCAAGATACTGAAACTCAAGGCGCAGGATAAGAAGCTCAAACTCAGCGACGAGATCCTGGAGTACATCGCGGAGAGGGTCACGCTCAACGTCAGGGAGCTCGAGAGCACCCTGAACAAGATCATCGCCTTCTCGAGCATCATGAAGATGGATATCGACCTCAATCTCGTTTCCGACATACTGAAGCCCATGGCACCCGTCCAGGAGACAAGGAAGGAGATCATGAAGGAGGTCAAGGTCACGCCGGGCCACTGCTACCTCATAGAGGAAGAGAAACCCATGTACAGCAATGTGCTCCTGGGGAGGATGATGGCCGAGGGGTACAGGGGGCTGGTCATCACGCGCATGAACCCGAGCAGGATCAAGGACGAGTTCAAGGAGGTCCCGCAGATCCTGTGGCTCACGGACAAGCAGAGCTCGATGGAGAACACCGTCCCGCCGTCGCTCGAGATGATCATCCACAAGATCCAGGAGTTCATGTCCGGAGAGGGGAACGGGATGGTCGTCCTCGATGGCATCCAATACCTTGCGAGCAACACCAACTTCGATGCCGTGCTCAGGTTCCTCAGGAGCCTGGTCGACGAGATATCGGAGTCGGATTGCGTATTCGCCGTATCCCTGTCCCCTCAGACCATGAAGGATCAGGAGACATCCATACTCGAGAGGGAGATGGAGGTACTGAACCTCACATGACCTTCCGCATCTGCTCCTTGAACTGCGTCATCTCCCTGAGGGCCTGCTGATAGTCCCCGGCCTTCATCAGGGTCCTCACGGATTTCAGGATCGTTATCATCGGCGTCGTGTTGACGTTCCTCATCTTGGCCTCGATCAACTGGCTCTTGGCCGCGTGCATCTCCTCGTTTATCCTGTCGGGGATGGCCCTGTAGAGCCTGTCCGTGGCCTGCTTGACCATCATCTCGACCCTGTCGAAGTCGTTCTCCTCGAACGCCTTGCTGGCCTCGATGATTGCCGTCCTGGCCTCCTTCGTGTCCAGTATGAGGGTCTCACAGTCAGCCACGAGCGACTTCAGCGTGGCGGTCCTGTTCTTAGCCTCCTTGTACCGGCCAGTGATCGGGAGCAGCTCATTCGAGGCCTTGTCGACATAGACGAACGCCGCCTCGGCGTCCCCAGCGACCCTGGCGCGCTCTATCTCGCCTATGTATGTGAGGGCGCGAGAAACGTCCCCTCCCAGGTCCTTGGCCACGCCCGCCTCCTCCCTGAGCTGCGTGATGACGGACGCGAGATGGTCATCTATCTTGCTCATCAGAATGATCCTGGACCTGTTGACGAACTCCAGCGCCTTCTCGAGCTGGCGGTCCCTGCCGGCCTCGGCAGCCTCGTCTATGAGGCGTTTGCTCTCGGAGATGTCGATGTCCTTCTCGTTAGCGAGCGTGAGTATCGGTTTCATCTCGGCGACCATGCGCGCGAGGTCCTTGCCCTTGTCCTTAGCATCAGTCCTAACGGGCTCAGGCCTGGCGCTAACGGGAGACTGTGCCTGGACGCACGTCTCGAGTTGCGGCTCCGGGATCCTCTCCGGTTCCTCGGATGTCGATGCGAGACCTGGTACACGATCCTCAATCGGTTCGGTCGCCTCCGACTCCTTCTTGCGCTTCTTGAACCATCCGAACGCGCCGCGGCCCTTCTTCTCCTCGGAGACCTCCGCAGCGACGGGTTCCGGCTCGACCTCCTGAACCTCGGCGGGCTCTGGCGCAAGGGCCTTCATCGGCTTCGGGGGCGTCTTGACCTCCGATATCGGCGCCTCGATCTCCTCCTGAGCACGCGCTGGCGGCTCCTGAGAGGTCGCCTCCTCCTCTGATTCCACGAACATCGCCCCGCAGCCGGGGCAGGTCGTTGAATCGATGTTGACAAGGGTGTTGCACGCGGGGCACTGGAACATCTCAGTGCCCTCCTCCGCGAACATGACCCCGCAACCTGAACATGACTTCGCGTGCACTTCGACCTTAGCGCCGCATTCTGGGCATGCGAAATACTCGAGTGGTCCGGTCTCCGCGGACGTTCCTGCCGCCGAGGGGGCCTCCGCATCAGCCACAGGTTCGGCCTTCGCCTCGATTACCGGCTCCGGCTCGGAAACGAGGGGGGCCGCTGTTGGGACGGGCTCAATGACACGCTTCGGTTCTGGAACGGGTTCCCTGGACTGGACTGGCCTGGACGGTGTCGACAGCACTTCCCTGACACGGGACTCTATCGACGCTTTCGACGTCGGAGCACGAGCCTCTGGCTGAGCGGGCGTCGGCTTCTCGACTTCCATATCGAATATGGTCAGGTCAGTGCCGCAGAAGCTGCACTTCCTCGAACCTGGCTGCAGTGGAGAATCACAGATGGGACAGAGTTTCTCCCCGCTAGAACCTGGCAACTCGCAATGCCTCCTTGTTCTGTCTTGTCGCAGTTTACGGTATGCCTGGATAAATAGTTAACCGTTTTGATTCAAGTGCATGATAACGACGGGGCTGGTCTTGGGCGCGAAGCGCCAGCAAATCGGAGAAACGTATTTCCCGATGATTCACGTTCTTGTCGGCCAGGGTTTGTCATGGAGACTGAATCAGTCAGGGTGGAATTCCCTGAGGACGCGAATGTGATCATAGGTCAGAGTCACTTCATCAAGACTGTCGAGGATATCTACGAAGCCGTCGTGGGCACGGTGCCGCAGGCCAAGTTCGGGATCGCGTTCTGTGAAGCCTCTGGGCCCTGTTTGATCCGTGTCGATGGCAATGACGAGGAGCTGAAGAACGTCGCCACTGACAACGCGCGCCGAATCGGCGCGGGACACACTTTCGTCCTCGTGGTCCGCAACGCCTACCCGATCAACATCCTCAACAGGATCAAGGACGTCCAGGAGGTGTGCAGTGTCTTCTGCGCCACCGCGAACCCGCTGGATGTCATAGTCGCAGCCAACGACAGGGGCAGGGGCATCCTAGGCGTCATAGACGGAGAGAGACCAAAGGGCGTGGAGGGCGAGAGCGACGCCGCGGACCGGAAGTCGATGCTGAGGAAGTTCGGCTACAAGAGATGAGCCGGAAGAAGGGGCATATGAACGTGAGACTCCGGATACGGCACCTCGACCTCGATCAGACACTGGGCTGCGGACAGACCTTCCGATGGAGCGGCGCGGTCCCCGGGACCTGGTCAGGGCCGATAGGAGACTGCTTGGTCACACTGCGTAGGGAAGGCCAGTGGCTTCACTCAGACTCCGTCCCCGAGAGACGGGACCTCGGGCGGCGTGTCTCGACCTACCTCAGGACCGAGGATGACATCGGCCGCGTCCATGCCGAACTGTCCAAGGACCCCGTCATGGCAAGAGGGCTGGGGGCGGTCGAGGGGCTCAGGCTCGTCAAGATGGATGAGTGGGAATGCCTGATCAGTTATGTCCTGGCCACATTCGCGAACATACCAAGGATAACCAAGATGATTGGGCATCTCGCCTCCAGGTTCGGCAGTCCGATCACGGATGTGATGAACTCGTTTCCAACCATCGGCCAGCTCGGGACCGCATCGGTCGGCGAGCTGAGGGCGTGCGGCCTCGGATACCGGGCAGAGTATGTGGCCGGGATATGCCGCCTTGTGGACGACGACCGACTCGCGGAGATGAAGCGCATGCCCGACGATGACCTCAGGGCGGCGTTGCTGGAGCTGCCAGGCGTAGGCAACAAGGTCGCGGACTGCGTCTCGCTCTTCGGTTTCGGAAGACTGGGGGCGTTCCCCATCGATGTGTGGGTCGAACGCGCGCTCGCACGTCTGTATGGCGCGCGCGGGTCGTATCGCGCGTTGAGGGATTTTGCAGCCGAACGGTTCGGCGGGAACGCAGGATACGCGCAGGAATACCTGTTCTACAACGAGCGCGCACTCTCGGGGAGCGGCGGATGCGTCTTCACGCGCCCGGGTGGCTCTTCCGATAGAACTCCATGATCTCCCATTCCGAGACCGACCCCTCATCGTCCTCAGAGATCGCGAGGCCGAGCCTGCGGGCGTGGGCAGCGATGACCTCTCTGCAACCCTCCTCACCCACGACATCGGATATCGAGAGACCGTCCTTCCTAAGTCTACCGTCGAACGAGCCGATCATCCGCGACCCCGAGAACACAGCGTACCTGCCCGTCTCCGGCAGGGTGTCCCGGTATGCCGCCCTCAGGAAGGTCGTGAGGCTGTCCGAAGGCGACAGGACCACGCCAGCGCGGACACGGACGTGTCCGAGCCTGCTGAACGCGTCCTTCGAAGCCCAGTGGATGATGTTGGAGCCGCGCAGGAGGTGACCCCTCACCAGGAAGCCTTCGGCGTCCAAACGCCTGAGGCAGGCCCTGACGTCGCGCATCGCCAGGTCCCCGCTGAGCAATAAGGCGAGGGTCTCCGCGGTCATGACGCCGAATGATTCGAACATCCTCCTGACCACTCTATCCCAGGCGGTCTGATTAGACATGCGCGTACGTCTCGCGCCTACGTATGCGTTCGTCGCGTCCAGATAGACCTCGGACGACAGGTACAGAGACTTCGCGGCACCGAGCGTCTCCTCCGGGCCGAGGGGCGATATCGTCAGCAGCCTGTTCCTGCCGATCGGCTGCTGGTCCTTGATCACCCTCAGCACCAGCCTCTCCTCGTCTGTCCTCTGGCCCGCCCTGGCGGCTCTGTACACGGCCGCCTCTTCGTCGCGGCAGAACCCCGACCGGTCAGGCGCGAGATGACCCCGAACGAGATAGTCGCGCTTCCTCATGCGCTCGATCGGCTCGAAACGCTCGACCCTGATCAACGCCTCCGAGTCGTTCCTCAACCCTCCGAGCAGGCTGATGACTGCATCCATGTCCTCGAGCCTCTCCCCTTCCTCGAAATGCTGGAGCGAGAAGACGACATCGATCAGCTCTGAACGTTCGAAGCACTCGGGGACCACCGGGCCCCTGACGAGCATGCCGTTCGACTCGAAGTAGCCGTGCGACCGGAAGACCTCCAGGTGCTCTGGCCCGAGGGCGCTGACATCGGCCCCGAAGACGCCCTTGACCCTGACCACATCGGCGTTCTGAGACGCGTAGAACACCATCGCCCTGTCGAGGGCTGCGAGGAACGGCCCCAGCAGGGAGCGGTCCTCGA
>JAABQR010000115.1 GCA_011391345.1 Methanobacteriota archaeon
ACGGACGGATACTGCACCACAACACCGACGAGACACAGATCGTGGGCGGTCAGTCTGCCCCGAAGTTCGGTGGCGGTTCGATACTCGAGCCGATATACATCCTGCTCGTGGGACGTGCCACGACCAGCGTCAACAACGAGAGGCTCCCGTACAGGACCGTCGCGATGAAGGCGGCGTACTCCTACCTTGAGAAGACGTGCAAGAACCTCGATGTCGAATGGGACGTCGTACTGGACTGCATGATCGGACAGGGCAGCGTCGACCTGAGAGGCCTCTACGAGACGCAGCGCCTCCTCGCGAACGACACCTCGTTCGGAGTGGGTTTCGGCCCCTTGAGCGAGACCGAGAAGATCACACTCGAGACAGAGAAGTACATCAACGGCAAGCTCTGGAAGAAGATGCCAGAAGTGGGCGAGGATGTCAAGGTCATGGCCTGCAGGAACGGCAAGGACATCGACCTCACTATCGCGTGCGCCATGGTGTCGTCCAAGGTGCCGGACAAGAGCCACTACAAGAGCGTCATCGAAGAGATGAAGGACAATGTGACCGACTTCGCGAGCAAGCACACGAAGAGGAACCTCAGGGTCTTCGTGAACACCGCGGACGACTACAAGAAGGACATCTACTACCTCACCGTCTCCGGACTGTCGATGGAGAACGGGGATGACGGCTCCGTCGGAAGGGGCAACAGGGCTAACGGCTTGATCACGCCCATGAGGCCCATGAGCATGGAAGCATCTGCAGGCAAGAACCCGGTCACGCATGTGGGGAAGCTGTACAACATATTGTCAAACAGGGTCGCGGACGAGATATACAGAATGGGCAGGGGCGATATACTCGAGGTCCATACGAGGATACTCTCACAGATCGGCAGCCCCATAGACGAGCCACAGCTCGCGAGCGCCAACCTGATATTCGCGCCCAATGTCGACAAGAAGAAGTACGAGCGCGAGGCGGTCGCACTCTTCGACGAGCAGCTGAAGAACATGCACAAGCTCACCGACGAGATAGTCGCGGGCAAGATCAGCACGTTCTGACCCTGAAACTGAAACAAAACACCGGGCCGCCCGTCAGGCGGCCCCGTCCAACTTTCTCAGATCCTCCTCGCGGGATTTCAGCACCTTCGCGAGGTCCGCAAGCTCTTCCTGTATCGACTGGAGACGGGTCCATTCCTCCTCGAGCCGCTGTTCGTCCTTCCTGATGTTCCCTTCGCGCTCGGAGAGCCTCAGGTAGGCCTCGTCGAGGTCTTTCCTCCTGCGGTCGAGTTCCTCGAAGGTCTTCGCGTCCACGGACGCCAGCCCCTCCTTAGACCCCTCGACCTTCTCCCAGAGGTCCTGGACCTCCGCCCGCTCCTTCTCCATGCGGTCCATCTCCACAACAAGGGTCTTCTCCCTCGTCTCGAAGTCCCGTTCCTTGGTCTTGAGGGACTCTTCCATGTTCCTGAGCCCGACCTCACGCCGCAGGAGGGTCTCATCCGAGACCTCAGGCGCCTTCGTCCTGGATGCGGCGGCCATGTCCTTTGCCATTGCCGCCACCCTCTCCCGGACCTCCTCCTCGAGCTTCTCGCGCCTCTCCATGAGCTCTTGGCGCCACTTCTCGAGCTCCGCCCTCAGCTGCTCAAGGCCGGCCTCTCTCAGCTGTACCGCCGACCTGTCACGGTCCATCTCGATCTGGAGCATCTCGAACTCCTCGAGGCTCCGCTCGAACTGTCCGACGCGCTTGTCCAGGTCCGCCTCCCTCGTCTGGAGTTGCTCCTTCTCCGCCGCGATCTCAGTGAGGACGGACTTGTACGCGGTGATGGATTGATCAACACCCTGCTCGCGGATGTTCACAGCCGCCTCGAGGGTGGCGAGTTTGTCCTTGACCGCCTGCATCTCCTGGTCGCGCCTTGAGATATCCTCTTCCCTAGCGTTGAGGGCCGCGTGCCTCGCACGAAGTGCGGTCTCTGCCTCGGCTGATGCGACCATGGCCGCTTGGAGCTCAGTCTGCTGCTGCTCGATCTCGGCTCCGATCGCCTCCTGACGTTGCTTCTCCTCGAGTCCTCGGGTGTCCGCCTCCGCGAGCTGAGACTTCAGTTCGGTCTCCATGGTCGCGAGCGCAACCTCCCTCGACTCGAGGTCCGCGGCTCTTCCGGAGAATGACGATTCGCGTGCGTCAAGGTCAGCCGTCCTCTGCCGCACAGACTCCTGTTCCGCCTCGGCCCTGGCTTTGGCATCGGCGTCCAAGGCGCCAAGCTCCGCCTCCCAGGTGGACAACTCGGTGTCCCTGCCCTTCAAGACACTCTCCCTCTCCTCGAAGACCTTGAGCATCTCACGGACATCGGAGTC
>JAABQR010000116.1 GCA_011391345.1 Methanobacteriota archaeon
GATGAGCATCGCCTTCAGCCCGTTCCTCTCGAGCGAGTGCAGGGCGCTTATGGCGGTGCCGCCAGGGGATGTGACGAGGTCCTTCAGCTTGGCCGGGTGCTCCTTCGTCTCCTGGATGAGCTTGGATGAGCCTATGAGCGTCTGCACGGCGAGTGCGGACGCGATGTCCCTGGACAGGCCCACCTTGACGCCCGCGTCCGAGAGTCCTTCGAGTATCTGGAACACGTACATGGGCCCCGTCCCGCTGAGGCCTGTGACGGCGTCCATCAAGGACTCCTCGACCTCGACGACCATGCCGACGGATTCGAATATGTGCGTGGCGGAGGCCATGTGCTCCTCCGTGGCGTACTTGCCCGGGCAGATGGCCGTCGCGGCCTCCCTGACGACCGCGGCTATGTTCGGCATGGCCCTGACGACTGGGACCTTGCCCCCGAGCTTCTTCTCGATGCTGGTGGTCGTGACGCCTGCGGCGACCGACAGGACGAGCTTCGAGTCCTTGAGGCCCGGCTTGATCTCCTCGACGACCTTGAGCATGATCTGTGGTTTGACTGAGAGGATCACGATGTCGGCATATTCCGCGGCTTCGAGGTTGGAGTGGGATGTCTTGACGCCCGGCACGACGGTCTTGATGTGCTCGAGCCTGCTCTTGAGCGGCTCGGCGACCATGATGTGCTCTGGCTTCGCCCAGTTCGTCTGCAGGACGCCCTTCGCGAGGGCGATCCCCATGTTCCCGCCTCCGATGATGGCTATACGCTTGTTGTTCATGCCGATCCTCTTCTGGATGCATCCACATTGACGCTGGTATTTAATTACAATCGTACAGAATCGGTCATCCATTCAGAGATCAAGGGCGCCGTCATGTTCGGCGGGCGAGTTGTATGAATCCTGTCGCGGTGCGTCCCTTTTGGGAATGTAGGTCACGAGAGTTTCACCTACAATGATGTAACCTACATTTATGTGACCTACAAAAATGTGATATACATCGGAGTTGCTACATGTAGTCGCATCCCTCAACACGCTGTGGTTCGACTCTCGGAGGTATGGAAGAAATGCAGAATCCATTCGTGTACGGTTCCGTCGTCACAGGTCCCGATTTCGTCGGCAGAGAGTCCGAGATCAGAGACCTCAGAATGAGCATCCGCAACGGCAAGAGTACTGTAATCTACTCGGACCGAAAGATGGGGAAGTCGTCGCTCTTGGCGGAGTTCATGAGGCGGTACGATGACGATTTCATTTTCGTCTATCTCGACACATATGGAATCACTGGGCTCAACGAGTTCCTGGAGAAGTTTGCTGAAGAGGTCACAAGACACTCTCTCAGCAAGGTGAGACGGTTCGCCTCCTCCTTCCTTGAGACGATCAAGGGGACAGGTCTGAGGGTGATCATGACGGATGAGGGCGAGGTGGGAGTCGAGCTCACGAGTGCTCGACCCAGGCAACACGAGATCGACGAGGTCTTCGAACTCCCTGAGAAGATCGCCAAGCTCAGTCGGAAGAAGATGGTCGTCATCATCGATGAGTTCCAGGACGTCGCGAGCGTTGGCGGCGTCCAGCTGATCAAGACAATGAGGTCCAAGTTCCAGTGGCACAAGAACGCTGTCTATGTGTTCTCGGGGAGCAGGCGACATATGCTCATGTCGATCTTCGAAGAGCACGAGGGTGCGTTCTACAAGTTCGCCAGACCGATGACCCTCTCCGCAATACCAACTGATGAATTCAAGGGCTATCTCGTCCAGAAGTACTCCTCCGCCGGCGGGAGCCTGAGCGATGAGGTCGCGACGAAAGTCGTGGAGGCAGGCGGAGGGTATCCCTACTATGTCCAGCATGTGGCATACGAGTTGTTCCAGATATCGATGTCCCCTACTCTCGATGATGTTGATGCCGCCATCCAGAGCACTGTAGATCATCAGTCCAGTGCGTTCATGAACATCTGGGAGTCGGTCAGGAGCCTGTTGCACAGGAGGTACCTCCTCGCGATCGCCCGTGAACCAGACGTCCCTCAGGGTGTCGCGTTCATCGAACGGCACGCTCTCAGGTCGCCTTCGCACGTCTCGAGGATACGGACCCAGCTGGAGAAGAGGGGGTTGACCGAGAAGGGGAGGATCGTCGACCCGTTCTTCGCGAGGTGGCTCAGGACAGCGAACCTGCGGGACGGACGGGAGTGAAGATGGAAGGGCGCCCTCGTCCTACGGGGTCACGACCAGCCACAGGTGGACCTCTCGATAAGCCTCCTGAGTGACTGGTTGTCCCTCGACGAACAGCATGAACTGCAGCTTCCAGGTGCCCTCCTCGGTCACGTTGAAATCGAATGTCTGATTGTAGTAC
>JAABQR010000117.1 GCA_011391345.1 Methanobacteriota archaeon
CCCGAACCTGCACCTGCTCCTGAACCCCAGGATACTGCATCGGGAGGACTTCGCAGGCATGAAGGTGGCGACGATAACCAGCTCCAAGTGCACCAACTGCGGGAAGTGCATCCAGATCTGCAGGTTCGGTGCGATCAAGGGCATCGGCAACCCCAGTCTAATAAAGGTCGCGATAGACCAGGGATCGTGTGAAGGGTGCGCGCTGTGCAGCCGCATATGCCCGAGCAAGGCGATCAAGATGGTCGACAAGAAGGTTGGCGAGTGGTTCATATCGAAGACGGTCTTCGGCACGATGGTCCACGCGCTGCTCGAACCCGGGGAGGACAACTCGGGGAAACTAGTAGCGATGGTGAAGCAGAGGGCCAGGATGGCCGCCAAGGAGGAGGGGGTCGACACCATACTGGTCGACGGTCCGCCAGGGATCGGGTGCCCGGTGATATCCTCCCTCTCGGGATGCTCACTCGCGATAATAGTCACCGAGCCCACGGAATCCGGCTTCAGCGATGCGAAGAGGATCATGGACCTCGCGAAGGGGTTCAACCTCCCCATCGGGCTGGTCACGAACAAGGCGGACCTGAACAACGACCTTACCAGACGCATCGAGGAACACGCAGTCGCGGAGGGGGCGCACCTGCTGGGCAGCATCCCCTACGACGAGGTGTTGGCCAATACGATGGCGCAGGGTAGGACCGCCGGCAAGAACGTCGCCAGCCCGGCGACTCACGCCATGTCCAAGATCCATAGGAAGATGATGGACCTGATCGAACGGATCTAACGGCTTTCGGGGGCAGACTTATTCCACCGGTTCACCCTCTGAGCTGTGGTGAGACCGTGAGGTGGGATTTCGAGACTTGGTTAGTCCAGAACTACGGGGTCAAGACGAGCGCACTCACGACGACGGAGATATCGATTGCCCGGGAGGAGTACGAGCAGGAGTACCCTCCTCCTGGCGAGGGGGACATCAAGCTGAGGACATATCCTTTCAAGAAGTATCTAGACTCCAAGACTTGAGGAGATCGTCCTTGTCGAGAGGCGGGCGCCGAACGGTGGCAAAGTATATAATTTAGGTTAACCTAACTCATGCCCGATGGTAACCGAGATCGCAGAGCAATATCTCAAGATCATCTATAACCTCACCGAGGAAGGCGGGGTAGCCAAGACGTCTGACATCGCGAAGGCCATGGACGTCGCGCCAGCCTCGGCGACGGAGATGATGCAGAAACTCGCCAAACAGGGACACTTGAAGCACGAGAAGTACCACGGAGCGAACCTGACCCCAAAGGGGCTCAAGATCGCACGGCAGGTGACCAGGAAGCACCGGCTCCTGGAACGTTTCCTCAACGACCTGTGTGGCATCAGGGGAAGGGCGAGGCACGCGCAGGCATGCAAGATGGAGCATGTCCTGACAGACGAAGCAGAGAGGCAGTTGTGCCGGATGCTGAACCGCCCATCCGAGTGTCCGCACGGGAAGCTCATACCCAAGTGTGACCGTGGCATCGCGTGCGAGAAGTGCACGAACGAAACGGTTCTCCTGCTCGACCTGGGGGAAGGCGATGTGGGAACTGTGTCACACCTGGCATCCAAAGACAGGGACGAACTCTGCCGCATATTGGCGATGGGTTTCGTCCCTGGAAGCGAGGTCAAGGTCGAGAAGAAGGTGCCCATGGGCGGTCCGATCATCGTCTCCCTCAAAGGGACGAAGATCGCACTCGCGAGGGAGATCGGCGGCGTCCTGCACATGGTCAGGGCCTGATGGAGGGGTTGCATGGAGATCGCCCTGGCCGGAAACCCGAACGTGGGGAAGAGCGTCGTTTTCAGCAAGCTCACCGGCGTGGGCGTCATCAGCTCCAACTACCCCGGAACGACCGTCGAGTTCTTCGAGGGGAAGGCCAAATTCATGGGATCCACAATCACAGTCATCGACCTCCCCGGGACCTACTCGCTCGCAGGCAACACAGACGATGAGAGGGTCGCGACGAACCTGTTGTTTGAGAGACGGCCAGACACGGTCATCGCCGTGCTCGACTCGACGAGGCTCGAGCGCAATCTAGTCCTACTATTCGAGCTGATTGAATCAGGATACCGCGTCATCGCAGCGCTCAACATGTACGATGCGATGAGGAAGACCGGACGCGACGTGGATGTCACGCGTCTGGAGCGGATACTGATGATCCCAGTCGTCCCCACCGTGGCCACCAAAGGGGAAGGGATCGACTCGCTCCTGTTCGCATCCGTTCAGCTCAGAGGCAGGAGCAAGTTCAAGGTCAGATACGACTCGCACATCGAGGAGATGGTCCGAGAGCTCAGCGGGATGCTTAAGGA
>JAABQR010000118.1 GCA_011391345.1 Methanobacteriota archaeon
TCAACTCGCTGTTCAAGGCGGAGACGACCGTGGGACGGGACAACCATGTCGTCCCTGCTCTGCCGATCGACGAGACCCTCGACATGCTCAGGCGCCACGGCAGGCTCTGAGCGATTTCAGATAGGTTTTTCATCGGATACGCTCATTGCCGCAACGCTCTAGGGATATCAGATGGTCGCGAAGAATTCAGGGTCGAAGGCGAAGGACCCCTTCGACAGGGTCCGGAGGTCCGTGAAGAAGGCCGAGATAGAGGGCCTCGTGAAGTCACTCGTGAAGATTCCGAGCCATAGCCAGGTGCCCACTCGGGAGAAGGAGGTCGCCCAGTTCCTCAAGGAGTACCTCGAGGACGAGGGCATCGAGGTCAAGTTGCGGCAGGTCGAGAAGGACAGGCCGAATGTCATAGCCGTCGTCAAGGGCTCGGGGAACGGCAAGAGTCTGATGCTCAACGGGCACACTGACACCGTGCCCCCTTACGAGATGGACATCCCCCCGTTCGTGCCCAAGGTCGATGGCGGGAAACTGTACGGCCGAGGGTCCCTGGACATGAAGGGAGGCCTCGGAGCGATGGCTATGACCCTCATCGCGCTCGACCGTGCGAAGGTCGCTCTCAAGGGGGACCTGTACCTCGCGGCTGTCGTGGGCGAGGAGGAGCGGAGCGAGGGCACGGAGGACATCGTGCTCAAAGGACCGAAGGCGGACATGGCAATCGTGGGGGAGCCGACGGACCTCGAGATACAGCCTTCCCACAGGGGCCTCGAGTGGTTCGATATACATTTCTATGGCAAGGCCGCGCACGGGGGCCAGGCGGACAGGGGCGTGAACGCGATCTCGATGGCCTCCAGGTTCGTCAACCTGCTCGAGACGGGCCTGCTGCCGAAGTTGAGGGCGAAGGGGAGCTCGGTCATGCTCCCGCCGACCTTGAACGTGGGCGTCATCAGGGGGGGCCAGCAACCCAGTTCCGTGGCGGACCACTGCGTTGTGAAGATCGACCGGCGGTGGACGCCCGAGGAGGACCTGCAGACGGTGTTCCAGGAGATCTACGATATCTTCGACACCCTGAAGAAGGCCGACCCGAGGTTCAAGGCCGAGCTGAAGCGGGACAACACCAACATGAAGACGATGACCCACGTGCCCAACTATGTCCCTGAGGACCACAGACTGGTCAAATCGCTCAAGGGATCGGTGGCGTCGGTCACCGGGGAACAGCCAAAGGTCACGAGCTTCTGGGGCTGGACCGATGCGGCCCTGATGACTCACTTCGGCAAGACCCCGACCGTGGTGTTCGGACCCGGGGGCAAGGGCGCGCACTCGAGGACCGAGTATGTCCTCACGAACGACCTGCAGACGTGCATGCTCGTTTACGCCAAGACCGCCATGGACCTATGCGGATGACAGTCACGAGACTCTGACCTTGTGCCTGAGGACCTGGCCTGCCTTCTCTCTCGTGTGCTCACCGTCTCGGACGGTCATGAGCCCGTTCACGAGCACGTGCACGATACCCTCCGCGTACCTGTGTGAGTCATCATAGGTGGCGACGTCCCTGATCCTCTCAGGGTCGAAGACGACGATGTCGGCGGCCATGCCCTTGGCGATGACGCCTCTGTCCGGGAGGCCTAACACCCCTGCGGGCCTCGAAGTCATCTTGTGGATGGTCTCCTCGAGGGTCATGAGCCCCATCTCGATGGAGTACCTCCTGAGCGCCCTCGGGAACGTGCCGTATGAGCGCGGGTGAGTAGGAGAAGAACCCGTCGGTCCGTACGGTGCCTCCGACTCACCGTCGGAACCCACCATGGCTAGCGGGTGCGAGATGACCTTCTTGACATCGTCCTCCGATATCTCGTGGAATATCGCGCCGACTCCGAGCTGTTCGTCCAGGATCAGGTCGAGCGCGACCTCGGCCGGTTCTTTACCGAGCTCGTCCGCGACTGACTGTACCGACCTGTTCTCGAACCTCTTGTTCGCGGCGTTCTTGAAGCCTGACATGACGATGTTTGTCCAGCCATCCTCGGCGACGGTGTTCTCCCAATCGGTGTCCCTGTTGGGGAACTCCGCCTTCATCTTCTCCCGGGCATGTGGGTCTCTCAGTCTCTCCATCTCCTTCTCCTTGCCCCCATCGCGCGCCCAAGGTGGAAGGATGGTGTCGAGAGCTGTGGCCGACGCAGTGTAAGGATACACGTCGAACGCGACGTCCACACCCTCCCTGCGCGCCGTGTCCATGAGATCCAGGGTCTTCTCAACCAGGCCCCAGTTCCTCTCTCCCGTGGCCTTGTGATGAGAGACCTGGACCCTGCACCCCGACTCCCGT
>JAABQR010000119.1 GCA_011391345.1 Methanobacteriota archaeon
CCCCTGTTCATCAGGGCGCTGTACCGGGCGGGGTCGAGCTCGAGGCACACGACATCCGGCCGCCGGGACAGTATCATGGCCCTGACCTGCTCGGATATGACGAACACGTGGCCGACGCCTATGACGGTAATCATCGCGGCCAGCCATCGTGGGATGCGTTTAATAACCCTTCGTGCCATGGTCCAGCCGTGCCAAAGCTGGTAGCGTTCGACATGGACGGCGTGCTCGTGGACACCGTCAGTTCGTGGGTCCATGTCCACCGGCAGTTCGGGGTCAACAACGACCATTCGCTGCACGCCTATCTCAGAGGCGAGATCGACGACCAGGAGTTCATACGGCGTGACATAGACCTCTGGAGAAGGATCGATCCCGAGGTGACCTCGAAGAAGATACGGGGCATGTTGGCGAGCGCGCCGCTCATGAACGGGGCGGCCGAGACGATGGCGGAGCTCAGACGCAGGGGTTTCAGGACCGTGATCGTCTCCGCGGGCATAGACCTCCTGTCGGAGAGGGTCGCGGAGGAACTGCGCATGGACCTGCAGTTCGCGAACGGCCTGTGCACAGACGATGCGGACAGGCTCTCGGGCGAGGGCGTCTTCAGGGTCAGGCTCATGGAGAAGGGCAAGACCGTGTCCGAGGCCGCGAGGAGACTCGGAGTGGGTCCGGACCATATCGTCAGCGTCGGCAACTCGCGGTACGACGTATCCATGTTCGAGCATTCCGCGCTCGGGATCGCATTCTGTCCGGAGGATGACCACGTGAGAGAGAAGGCGGATGTCGTCATCGACGAGAAGGACCTCAGGAAGGTCCTGGACCATCTCGACGGGTTCTAGTAGCCGTGCTCGCCCACGAGAGGGACGAACACGCAGCCGCCCAGGTCCTGGCTGATGTACCTTTCGCCCCTGCGCTCTATCCTGACTAGATCCTGATACATCCTGCCGCCCACTGGCACCAGCATGAGCCCGCCATCCTTGAGCTGCGACTTCAGCGGCTCAGGGACTGCGGGGGCGCCGCACGCGACGAATATCCTGTCGAAAGGCGCCTCGCTGGGAAGGCCGACGGAACCGTCGCTCAGAATCACGGTCACGGAATCCGAGTGACCCGTCCTCGTGATGTTGTCGCGCGCGAACTCGACGAGTTCCGGGAGCCTCTCGACCGTGAAGACGTGTCCGCCTGGAGACACCAGCTCTGCGGTGACGGCGGCGTGGTACCCTGACCCTCCGCCGACCTCGAGCACCTTTTGGCCCGGCCTCAGGTCCAGCGCATCCGCCATCATGGCGACCATGTGTGGCGCGGATATCGTCTGTCCGGAACCTATGGGCAGGGGGGTGTCGACGTATGCCTCGTCCATCATGGACCTGGGCACGAACTCCTCCCTGGGGACCTTCCTGAGCGCTTCGGCCACCTCACGCTTTGTGGCATAGCCGCGCCGTATCAGGCCGTCCACGAGCTCGGACCGCCGCTCAGAGAAGTCGGTCACGATACCAAGAAACGCACTGAAAAGGGGATTAATCTTTCGAGTCGCCGCCGCCTTGGAGCGTCTTCCGGACCACTGCGCCGTACACGCGCACTATCTCCCTTGCAAGGGCGGAGCCCTTCCTGATGGTTCTCTCCTGGATCCTGATCGAATGGACGACGACCTGCTTCTTCTGGAACTCGAGGATGTCACCGATGAAGAACTCCTCGTCAGGGACGGCCATCATGAAGTCGGAGAAGGTCTTGCCGTGGTTGTTGATCGAGAACAGCACTCTGAGCTTGTCGAACTTCTTGGCCCATACGGCATCTATCCTGCTGGCCTTGGTCGACTTGACCCTCGCGCCTTTGGACTCTATCGATGTGACGAGCGTGGGTATGTCCCCGCACATGACCTCGTCCCCGACTGACAGCACCTCGTCTGGCCCCAGGAGCACCTTTCCCCTGGAAGATGTCTCCAGCCAGCTGATCACGAACGGCACCTCGACCGGTTTGGCGCTCTTGACCGTCACGTGGTGCACGTGCTCGCACTCCTTGCACTTGACCGTGGATTCGAGCACGGACACTGACTTGCCCCCCATCCTACCTGAGAGGACCTCGTGGAGTGTCTCGCACTTGCACTGCGGACATTCGACCAGGACGGACGCCGGAACGGTCATCGGCCCTCTCAATATCAGTCCTCTCACTTACTTCTTTCCTAGGACGTTGAAAAGTCTGTCGTGCCCCGGAACGACGGCCTGGGCCCATCCCAGGAGCAAGTCCATGCTCTTCACGGCCAAGGCGCGGTCGAAGTGTACGGCCGGAGGCGCATG
>JAABQR010000120.1 GCA_011391345.1 Methanobacteriota archaeon
TGTGTCGGCCGCTCATAAACGAGGTCATCAAGATCGACCTGCGTACCCAGGTCATGGACGTCCCGAGGCAGGAGGTCATCACGAAGGACAACTCCCCCACGAACGTGGACGCCATCATATACATCAAGGTCATCGACCCGAAGAAGGCGTTCTTCGAGGTCACGAACTACCGCACCGCCACGATATACCTCGCGCAGACCACACTGAGGTCCATCATCGGCGACATGGAGCTCGACGAGATACTGTCCAACAGGGAGAAGATCAACCTGCACCTGAGGGACGTCCTCGACGAGGCCACGGACAAGTGGGGCGTCAAGGTCGAGGCGGTCGAGATCAGGGAGGTCGACCCCGCGGGCAAGGTCAAGGACGCCATGGAGGAGCAGACCTCGGCCGAGAGGCTGAGGAGGGCCGCGATCCTCAAGGCGGACGGCCAGAAGAGGGCCGCGATCCTGAACGCCGAGGGCGACAAGCAGTCCCGCATATTGCAGGCCGAGGGCCTGAGGCAGGCCAAGATACTCGAGGCCGAGGGTTCGAGGCTCGCGATCATACTCGAGGCCCAGGGTGAGGCGCAGAAGCTGCGCGTGATCTCCGTGGGCGCGGCCCCGCTCGACTCGAAGGCGCTCACAGTGCTGTCCCTGGAGACGCTCAAGGCCATGGGCAACGGCCAGGCGACCAAGATCATCTTCCCGTTCGAGCTGACGAGGCTCGTCGAGGGCGTATCCGAGTACCTCGGAGTCGGCAGGCTCACCCCGCAGAGGGAGGTCGCGAACACCTCAGACCTAGAGCGGTCCGTAGGCAAGGCGGACGATGTCCTGGGGCCGATCCCGAAGCCGGAGGAGCTCCGGAGGGAGATGAAGGCTGTCGAGGAACTCATGGCCAAGGAGAAGATCGAGGCGGAGCAGATCGCCGAGCTGGCCAAGAAGGACAAGATGACCTCGAGGCTGGACAAGTCCTAGGCCGTCTCGGAAACCCGTCAAACCCCTTGCGCGCTTTTCATCAGCATCTCGCGAGCAGGGCGGCCGCTTTGTCCCTGGCGACGGCGAGGACCTTGCCCTCGTCCACCGTCACGAACTTCCGGTCGCGGAGCACGAACCTGCCGTCGACCATGGTGTCCCTCACTGCCTGGCTGGGGGAGGCGTATACGAGGTTGGAGACGGCGTTCTCCCTGGTCGTGGGTGTCATCCCGGGGACGCCGCAGTCCAGGATCACGATGTCCGCCTTCTTGCCTGGCTCTATGGACCCGAGGTCCTTCGAGGCCCCCAGGGCGGCCGCGGCGTCCACCGTGGCCATGTCGAGCGCCTTCTGGGCAGGCACCACCGTCGCGTCCCATCTGTGGGCCTTGTGCATCAGCGAGGCGAATTTCATCTCGAGGAACATGTCGAGCGAGTTGTTGGACGACGCGCCGTCCGTGCCGAGGCAGACCGTTACCTCGTTCGCGAACATCTCCGGCAGAGGCGCGAACCCACCGCTCGCGAGCTTCATGTTGCTCGTGGGGCAGTGGGCGACGGACACGCCCGCCTTCGCGAGCATGCGGACCTCGTTGATCGTGAGCCAGACACCGTGCGCGGCGATGTCACCCTTTGCCAGGAACCCCGTCTCGGCCAGGTGCTCGACGGGCCTCTTCCCGGTCTTCTTCTGGAACTCGTAGACCTCGTACCTCGTCTCGGACAGGTGGTAGTGGCAGAAGGTGGCCGCTCTCTTCGCCAGTTCCCTGGCCTTGCGGAAGGTCTCGTCCGAACACACATAAACCCCCTGAGGCGCGACCACGGGCTTGACGAGCGTCCTGCCCTTGTGCGCCATGATGAACTTCTCGCAGTTCTTGACAGGGTCTCCTTTCTGGGTCGTGAACTCCTGGTCCAGGACCGCCCACCCCAGATATCCCCTGAGGCCGACCTGCTCGACGCTCTTCGCTATGACGTCCTGTGCGTAGTACAGGTCCAGGAACGTCGTCGTGCCGGTCCTGGCCATCTCCAGGCACCCGAGGTCCGCCCCAGCGGCGATGTCATCGGCTGTCCGCCTGGAGTCGATCGCGAACGTGCGCTCCAGGAACCCCTCGAGCCTCACGTCGTCCGCGACGCTCCTCATGACCGCCATCGATACGTGGGCGTGGCAGTTGATGAGCCCGGGCATGACGACGCACCCGGAGGCGTCAACGACGTCATCGGCATCCCGTTCGACCTGCCCGACCTGCTCTATCCTGGTGCCGTTGATGAGGACGTCCGCTCTCAG
>JAABQR010000121.1 GCA_011391345.1 Methanobacteriota archaeon
TCGACTTGGGAAGCATCTTCTTCCTGCTCAGGTACATGGCCTGCGTCTTCGTGTACCTGTACATGATGTTGGCCTTCTCGTCCTGGAACTCCCACGGCGCAATGATGACCAGGTCTCCTTCCCTGATCCACATTCGCTTCTTGATCTTGCCCGGGATGCGGCCCATGCGCGACTTCCCGTCCGCGCACATGACCTTGATCCTCGATGCACCAAGAAGTTGGTCTGCAATACCGAATATCTCCCCGTCCTTCTTGCGGGGCAGGCGAACCCTGACGAACTCCGGCTGACCGTCCGGGCCTAGCTTGACTTCCTCTTCCTGGTGGCGTCCTCGATGAAATGGCAAGTGACTCAGTCCGTTGCTGAGAAGTAATATTCTGCGCCTACTTAAGGGTGCTGGACACGGTTCTTAGCGGGTGCCAGACACCCCGAATATCGGCCCGCGAGCAAGGTTCCGTGGTCCGCAGATGTCCAAAATAAGACACGATGCCACCAGCGCTGTTCTCGACATGTCACCACACCCATATACGCGCCCTCGAATGACACGGACGGAGGCGACGACTCCATGGAAAGCTCTGGTCAGAAGAAGGAGAAGCCGAAGATACTCCTCGCATACTCAGGCGGCCTGGACACGTCAGTGGCGATCCACTGGCTGAAACAGATGCACGGCTGCGAGGTCGTCACCGTGACCGTCGATGTCGGTCAAACAGACGATCTCAAGGATGCGATGAGGAGGGCCAGGGCTATCGGGGCGTCGCGGGCGTGGGTCATAGACGCGAAGAAGGAGTTCGCGGACTCATACGTCCTGCCCGCGCTGAAGGCCAACGCCCTCTACGAGGGCAACTACCCGCTCGGCACCGCGATAGCGCGGCCGCTGATGGTCGCGAAGCTTGTCGAGATGGCCAAGCGGCTCGGTGCGGACACGATCGCCCACGGATGCACCGGCAAGGGCAACGACCAGGTCAGGTTCGAGGTGTCCATCATGGCGCTCGCACCGGACATGAAGATCATGGCTCCCACGAGGGACTGGAAGATGTCAAGGGAGGAGGAGATAGAGTACGCCAAGGCGCACAACATCCCGATCCCCGTCACCGTCGACGCTCCGTACAGCATAGACGAGAGCGTCTGGAGCAGAGCGATCGAATGCGGAGTGCTCGAGGATCCCTGGATGGAGCCCCCCGAATCCATATACGGCTGGACCAATGGCTTGGACACAACCCCTGAGAAGCCGGACTATGTCGAGATAGGCTTCGTCGAGGGGAAGCCAGTGTCCCTGAACGGGACTCCCATGGATTTGCTGGACATCATAGTCGCGCTGAACAAGGCCGGTGGGAACCACGGCGTCGGTAGGATCGACCACATAGAGAACCGGCTTGTGGGGATCAAATCCAGGGAGATCTACGAGGCCCCCGGGGCGATTGTGCTCATCAAGGCTCACCAGGACCTGGAGAGCATGGTGCTACCGAAGGACCTGCTTCACTACAAGAAGTCCGTGGAGCAGCACTACGCCGACCTCGTCTACAACGGCCTCTGGTTCTCGCCGCTCAAGGATGCGCTCGACGCGTTCATCGACAGTACCCAGGAGGATGTCACGGGTACCGTCAAGATCAAGCTTCACAAGGGGAGCGCGGTCGTGGTGGGAAGGGAGTCGCCCTGCTCGCTCTACAGCACGGCCCTGTCGACATACGACAAGGCCGATACCTTCGACCACTCCGCCGCGAAGGGGTTCATCTACGTCTGGGGGCTGCCGCTGAAAGTGGGGGCACTTGTCAAGGCGGCCCGGGCCAACGGGAACGGTGTGTTGAATGAAAGCGCGGTCAGTGAGGATCTCATCGTCGCATGTAAGTGACGAGTTCCTCGCATTCACAGGCTCCGTCCACTTCGACAGGAGGCTCTGGAAGCACGATATAGCGGGGAGCATCGCGCACGTGCACGCGCTCGCCCACGCGGGCGTCCTCACCAAGGCGGAGAAGGACACCATGGTCTCTGCACTCAGGGACATAGCGAGGGAGTGCTCCAGAGGGGCCGTTTCGTTCGACCCGCGCCTGGAGGACGTGCACATGAACATCGAGCACATGCTCACGAACCGCATCGGCGACGCCGGGGCGAAGCTGCACACTGGCAGGAGCAGGAACGACCAGGTCGCGCTCGATATGAGGCTCATGACGCGCGAGTCCTTGGTCAACGTAATGACCGAGACCTTGGCCCTGCAGGAG
>JAABQR010000122.1 GCA_011391345.1 Methanobacteriota archaeon
CTGTGACTCTGCGGATTCTATCGCCCCTCTGTACCTGGAATCGTTCATGTAGTCGCCCTCGAAGAGCTCGTGCACGAGCGCGTCGATATCCTCGACCAGCTCGGTGACGCGGTCACCCAGCTTTATGAACGACAGGGTCGTGTCGCCGAAGTACTCGAGGCCCTGTCCCGTCTCGGAGACCAGGTTCTCGTAGAACTCGATGTACGAGTCGACGATCTTGATGCCGATCTCCTCGATGCTGGGCGTCGGATCCTGCTTCATGAACGACAGGAACGCCTCATAGCCCATCCCCTGCCCGGGGACGAGGTTGATCGAAGCGAACATGTAGTCCGCCACGTTCCTGTTCTCGTAGATGACCTCGATCATCGCGTTCAGGCATGCGTCGTAGCCGAGTATCGTGAGCTTGTAGTCCTCATCGACTCCCTTCCTGAGCTCTGTCTGGGCAGCCGCAAGGGACGCCGCGGTCTCCGGTGTGGTCAGCCTAGACACCCAGCCGTCGGTCCCATCGGCAAGTGAGCTGTCGTCGTAGCAGACGCCTCTCCAGCCTCCGCCGTGGTCCCACAGGACGAGCATGTAGTTGTCCGCCGGGGCGTATGTGAACGCCGTCACGACCGCCCATGTCAGTCTGCTGCCGTCGCCCATGTCGACCTCGCCGGGGCACTCGACCTCAGGGAACAGGTGACAGTCACACGTGAGCTCGCCTGTCTCAGCGTCGTAGTGTGACACACCCTCCTCGATCAAGAGCCAGTGTGTGTCTTCCGTGTAGGACCATGTGTCCAGCAGGACGATGATCGTCAAGTCGTCGTCCGACCCCACATTCTCCATCTCTACAAGGTCTTCTATCGCATAGTTCTCGAGGTTGTTGTCGCCGTCGAGATAGACTAAGACGGTCCATGTGTCGGAGCCGTCCTCCTCTACCGTCGGGGTCTTCAGGCTCGGTCCTGCTGCGACCATGCCTGACATGACCATCGAGGCGGAGATCAACAACCCTATCATCAAAACTCGCTTCTGAGTCACTCTCATTCTCTTCCCCCATTGGTGTCCAACCGATGGATATACGAACCCATCGTGCCGGCACTGAGTTGTAGACCAAGAATGACGATATAATGACTCTGTTCGCGTAAGACCCCCCTTAGGACAAACATGAATCAATCAGGCGCTCCTGGATCCCGGTCCGCTCGCTGCCCGTCGCCCCTTGGATGGAACCCCGGGCGACGGTGGTCGGCTCACACAGACGAAGGTTGATATGAACGGGCTATCATCCCGTCATAGTCCCTGAGGACCGTGCCACCCCTCCGTTCCACTGGTCCGGAGCGCGTCTGGGCGGCCCACGGAACGGCTGTGGATATCATGAACACACCTTACGACCGGCTGATGGCAAAGTACCGCGAGATCGCGATCACAGATTCTACGTACATGATGCTGCTATGGGACATGGACACCTACATGCCTCCAGGCGGCGTCGACCTTAGGGGCGAGCAGCTCGGCCTGCTCAAACGCCTGTCGCACAGGATGCTTACGAGTGACGAGCTGGGCGCTCTCATGGGCGAGTCGGAGAAGGCCAAGGGCTCGTTCGACGAATTGCAGGCGAGGAACCACTACCTCTTCAAGAGGGAACGGGATATCGCCGTCAGCGTCCCGGAGGACCTCGTGGCCGCGCACGCGAAGCAGGGGGCTGTTTCCAGGGACGCGTGGGCGAAGGCGAGGACGGCCAAGGACTGGAAAGTGTTCGAGCCCGAGCTCGAGAAGATGGTCGATCTCAGCATCAAGATGGCCGAGGCGACCATGGACGCCAGAGGCGCAAAGACAGTCTTCGATGCGATGATAGACGACTACGAACGGGGCATGACGAACGGGCAGGCCGCGGACCTTCTAGAAGACCTGCGGAAGGCCCTGGTCCCGCTGGCGGACCGGTTGAGCGAGAGGTCCAAGGACGCTGATGTCTCGATCCTCTCGCGCCGCGTGCCCCAGAAGGCGCAGCGCGATGTCGCCAGGGATGTCGTCAACCTGCTCGGCTTCGACACGGTCTCGGACAAGGCCCGGGGGCGCATCGACGATACGGTGCATCCGTTCACGGTCGGATACATCGATGATGTCAGGATCGCCCTCAAGTTCACGGAGAACGGGCTCTTCGACTCGTTGCTGGGCGGCATGCACGAGGCCGGGCACGCGCTGTACGACCAGAACATGAACCATGATTGGATGTACATGCC
>JAABQR010000124.1 GCA_011391345.1 Methanobacteriota archaeon
GTTCGCCTCCCAGTTCCTGTGCCACACCTTGGCTATCACGAACCTGCCGTCGGGCGATTCGGGCGGCATTATGGATATCTCATCCACGGCGAAGTCCTCGGGAGTCCTCCTGAGCTTGCCACCTATGCCTGGAACACCCTCAGTAAGGAACATCTCCATGCCGAGGTCGCTCTCTCTCATAGCATGATGTGAATGGGCTGTCAGGGTAAAAGCTTCCCCTGCATCAACCAAGCTGCTTCTCTATGAGCTGCCGGGCCTCGATGTACTGGTTCACGAGGGACTTGGCCGCCTTCTTCAGAGCCGCCTGGGGCTTGCCGTCATTCACACGGACGGCCAGGACGGGCTTGTCAAGCTGCGGGTGCCCCGTGGTGTACCTCGCGTCAGCGACGTTCTTGTCCTGGAGCAGCTCGTGTATCAGAGGATAGATCAGGGTCTCGTCGACGTCGAGAATCTCGACCTTGATGCTGTCCTTCTTCTTCTCAACCAGCTTGAACTCCATGGTTCTCGGATTCACTCGTATGGGTAGGTGGTTGATAAAGCTTCCTGCGGCCGAGGGCGCGGTCCGGGACGGCGTCCTGGGCCTACTGGCTCGTCACTTCCGCTTCTTGGTCTTCTTGACTTCGGCCTTGGCCGGCTCGGCCTTCTTCACGGACTTCCGGGCCGCGGTCTTGGGTTTTGCGGGGGCGGCTATCACGACATCCCTGTCCCTCGGATACATCGTGCCGCACATCTTGCATACGTCGACCTCGCACCAACGGGCGTCCGAGGTCGCTATGAGCTTGATGATACACGGGCTCTCGCACATGGGGCACTTGCTGGTCGCCATATTCCTCAACCCTCCTCGCGCCTCTTGCGCATTGCAGTATGAATTCCTTCTGCAATAACCCTTCCGATTCCGTCGGTCTCCATGAGCTCCTCAGCTGACGCGTCCTCGACCTCCTCGACGCTGCCCAGTCGCCTCAGGAGGCGCTCGGCTATGGTCGCGGATACATTGGGTAGTCCCTGCACGAGGAACATCTGCCTGCTTCCTGGATCGAGTGTCGTCTGGCGTCCTTTCCCTGCCTTGCCTTTCGCCTCCTCTTGCCTGTGCAGGGATGCGACCGCGGCCGCTGTCTGTGACGCATCCGTGGTGGAAAGCACGGTCATCTCGAACTCCGAGAGCAGGTGGCCGAGGTAATCGTATGCGGCGGAGTTCACCTTCGGAGAACCCTTTCCCTCGGCCTCGCCCTGGACGATCAGGACCGGGTGCGCATAGCCTCGCCTCAGCTTCGCGAGCGACTTCGACAACGACCCTTCGTTGACCTGATCTATGAACGAGTCTACGGTCCTGAACGCCACGGCCACCCGGGGCGAGATGACGATGTCCGCACCTTCTAGGTCATCCGATTGCAGCGAGAATCCGACGTCCGCCAGCGCGCCGACCAGGTCCGAGCTGGTTACCGAGGCCGATGCCGAGAGCGAGACCGGTTCCTTGGATGTCCCCTTCGAGAACTCTCCCAAGGACTTCTGTCCCTCGGTCTCTGCCGTCTTCTGCGCGAGCTCCTCGCGTTCGTTGGGCGCCTGGGGCGTCAGCATGTCCTCGAGCTGCCCCCTCGTGAAACCCTCCTTGCGTCCAGGCATCTCTGGCAGCCCCCGACGCACCCGGAGCTTCCTCCTGAGGGAGTCGAGTTCCCGGCGCATCTGCATCTCCTTCTTCCTGCTGGACCAGAAGTACGCTTCGTCCTTCGTGTCGCGCGTGACGAACATGACGACTCGACCAGCCTGCCTCCTCCCGGTCCTGCCCCTCCTCTGTATGGTCCTTATCTCGGACGGGACGGGCTCGTAGAACACGACCAGGTCTGTCGTGGGTATGTCCAGGCCCTCCTCGGCGATGGAAGTGGCCACGAGCACGTTGTGGTCGCCTGCCCTGAACCTTTCGATGATCTCCTTCTGTTCCTTCTGGTTGAGACCTATGTCCTCGCCCTTGCTGGACTGGCCGACGAACCTCACGGGCCTCAGCCCGTCGACCGAGGACAGTTTCTGCGTGAGGAGGTCGCATGTATCCCTGTAGTGTGTGAAGACTATCGCCCTGGAGTCGGGCTTCGAGACGAACTGCGACTTGAGGATAGGGACGATCTTCTCCAGCTTAGGGTGCTCCCGTTGCTGGGCGTACAGGAGCGTCCTCGCCTGCTGGAACCTCGCGTCCTTGACGAGGTCCCTTGAGGCCTTCGGCCCGCCCTTCTCCTGGCCCTGCTTCACGAGTTTGTCGAAGTACCCCTCGAGCGCGCCCTTGCCCTGTGTCTGAGCCAGCTCTATGCCGTGGTTTATCTTCATCGCGAGCGAGTTCGCGCTCGCGGCTTGGAATAGGTGGAAGTTCTTCGTCCCCGAATCCAGCTTGGCCCTGATGACCTTTCCCGCTTCGAGCAGGTCACGCGTGGTCGGTGGCTTCTTCGGGTCGAGGTACCCGTACGCCCGGAGCTTCACGAACTGCTCGTCCAGGATGCGCTGGAGCAGGTAGACGACGCGGCCCATCTCCTCTGGCATCCCGACGCCTATGAACTCCATCTTGACGTCCTGGGTGTACTTGACCACGTCCTCGTCCAGCTCGGACCTTATCTCGACATTGGCCATGCCGAGGTTCTCGCACACCTCGGCTATCTTGGACACGTCGGAGCCAGGAGATGCGGTCATGCCCAGGGCTAGCCCCCCGGTCTCGGAGAACCGCTTGCCTATGGAGACATACGCGTAGTCTCCTGCCGCCCTGTGCGCCTCGTCGAAGACTATGAGGGCGACATCGTCGAGCGATATCCTCTCCTCGTCCAGGTCGTTCTCGATCACCTGTGGTGTGGAGACGACCAGCCTGCCGCTCTCCCACATCTCCCCCCTCTTGGAAGGGTTGACCTCGCCAGTGAACATGATGGGCTCGGGCCTGAGTAGATGGTCCCTTAGGAACTTCGCGTGCTGCTCGACAAGGGGCTTTGTCGGCGCCATGAAAAGGACCTTGCCGGTCTTCTTCGACAGCGTTTCAGCGATCACTATGAGCGCGACGATCGTCTTGCCCATCCCGGTCGGCAGGACCACGAGCGTGGGCTCTTGAAGCGCGGCCTTGGCAATGTTGACCTGGTAGTCCCTTTCCTCGACAGTACCTGGTCTTATGAGCTCGTGCTCAACTGACACAGGCCTTCGAGAACGCCACGTGGGTATGAATGTTTCCACACCGGCGGGACGAATGTACTCGGTCTAGTGACAGCCTGAGCAGGTGCCGCCGCAAGATGAGGCGCCTGAGGACTTGACCTTGACGACGACCCCTGGTCCCTGGGGCGTGTCTATCGAGTCTATCACGGCCCCCTTCAGTTCGTCCTCGAGTCCCTTCTCGTAGATGAGCGTGAAACCGTCGACCTTGAGCTCGATATCAGTGTCCTTCTTCTTGTCGAAGCCCATCATGTAGGACGGGCCAGAGCAGGAGAACCCTGCGAAGAATATCCTGATTGGCTCGCTCTTCTTCTCTTCTGTCAATATCGCCTTGATCGTTTCCGTGGCCTTTGGCGTGACTGTAACCATCGGTTTAGCCTCGAATCGAGCTAGGCGCCATCCGATATAATTGCTTTTTCCCATCTAGGGGTGGGCGTCTCGCCCAGCAGTCCTGGCCTTATAAGCCGCCAGGTCAAGGGAGCTCGAAGAAGTCCACGAACGACTCTCCGCTGGGAACCAGCAACACCAGGATGATCGTGATGTCCAGCAGGACACCCAATCTCGCGCCGAATATGATCGTGTTCCACCAAGGCACCATGCAGGCGATGGACGCGGCCGAGCCCACAAGCGCGAAGGTCCTCCATGACTCGCTCCCCGTGAAGGCCGCGACAGAGGAGATGACGAACAGTACGGTGGCGGCCAGGAACACGAGCCCGAACGCCATCCCGATGGGGCTTCTCAGGCGCACGTCCCCTCCGAAGATCCACGGCTTGTCCGAGAAACCAGTCTCGACGCCCGACCATGCTCCCGCGAGTCCGGTTGTGTGGCCCAGCCCGTGTCCGAGGAGCACCAGGGCGGCTAGTGTCTCAAGGACCATGACATCCCCTATGTTACCTTGACCCGGTCGAATCCCTCGCCCCCGACAGGCTTCGTCGCGTCGATGCCCATCTTGGTCGTGGTTTCGTCAGCGCTCGGGTCGAGGCTGCTGCCTCTCGCGTTCTCTATGATCACGAGACCCTTGTGTCCCTGGAACCTGGTCGCGACGGCCCACTCGACGTCCTTGTCGTCGAAGATGTCTATGTCTCCGTCGACAACGGTGACGAGCTTCATGGACGGATGCGCTCCCAGCGCTGCCATGACGGCGTTGACGGAGTCGCCCTCCTTCTGCTTGGTTATGGATACGACGCCGTGGAGCCAGCAGCAGCCACCCTCGGTCAATCTGACGGCGTGGACCTCGGGCACGGCCGTGCTCACCGCCCTCTGGATCACAGGTTCCCTGGGCATGCCCATCATGAGGAAGTGCTCCTCCCTGCCGGGCAGTATCATCTGAAAGACCGGGTCGTCCCTGTGGTATATCCTGTCGATCTCGGCCACTGGTTGGGTCCTGACCGGGTCGACAGTCCCCGTGATGTCCACGAACGGCCCCTCGTCCGCGACCTCACTCGTGAGCCGCCCCTCGAGGATGTACTCCGCGAAAGCCGGCACGAGCAGGCCGTTCTTCACCTTCCGGACATACACGGGCTCGTTGAGGCACAGTTGTCTGAGAGAGCTCGCGACATCGAGTTCGTTCTTGCCGAACTCGAGGTTCATGGCCGCTGCGAGCATGATTGACGGGCACAGGCCGATTGCGACGGCGATCTTGAGGTCCTTGCCCTGAGACATCGCCCTCTTATGGAGGGCGTGGAGGTGCCTCGGAACGACCCTGACCGCGAACCTCCGGTCGTCCAGGAGCATCATCCTGTGGAATGACATGTTCCTGATGCCGTCGTGCTCGGCGATGATTACGCCAGCAGTGATGAATCTCCCCCCGTCAGTCGGATAGAACTTCGGAATCGCGGATGCGCGCAGGTCGAAATCGGTGAGTTCGTTCTTGTCGAATGGGGAGTTGTCGATCTCCTGGGGTTGCGACGGGGCGTCCATCGCCTTCACCATCTTCAGCGTGAGTTCTGCGGGCGTGGTGCCCATGGCCTGGGCGATCCTTTCCCTCGTGGACCATAGGTTGCCGACCGCCGTGTAACCCTCAAGGTCCTCGAACAGGATGGGCCTGGTCGGGGACTTCAGGAGATACTTAGTGACCTCGACGTCTCTGGAGACCTTGCCCTTTATCACCGTTTTATCTTCGAGATTAGCGAGCGTCGCCCTGATGGACAGACCATCACCGCCCGATGCATGAGAGTCAGCGTATTTCTATCCTTTCTCGCACGGCTGCAGAAGAGTGTTCCTGGCCATGGTCAAGATTCATATACGCATGCGCTAATCGAGTCGCGATGGACATAGATGCGCTGGTCCGCAAGTACGCCCTTCAGAATGCCGTCCAATACGATGGCAAGGCCACCATGGGTTCTGTCCTGGGTAAGGTCATGGCAGAGAACCCCGAGCTGAGGCCGAAGGCCAAGGAGATCTCCTCCGCAGCGAAGGGCGTGATCGACGAGGTGAACAGGATGTCACCCGAGGCCCAGAAGGCGGCTCTCACGTCACTTGCGCCAGAGCTCCTGGTGAAGGAATCCAAACCGAGGGAGATGGGCCTGCCAGACCTCAAGAATGTGACGAATGAGGTCAGGATGCGCATGGCCCCGAACCCGTCGGGGCCGCTACACCTCGGCCACAGCAGGATGGCCATTCTCAACGACGAGTATGTGAAACGCTACGGCGGGATATGCTACAACAGGTTCGAGGACACAGATCCTGCCAGGATCGACCCTGCAGGCTACGACTCGATTCCGGCGGACTTCGAGTGGCTCGGCGTCAAGATACACAAGACGATCATCCAGAGTGACAGGTTCGAGATTTACTACGACATCGCCAGCAAGCTCCTGGACATGGGCAAGGCCTACGTTTGCACGTGCAAGCCAGACGACTGGAGGGATCTCAAGAATCACAAGAAGGCGTGCCCTCACAGGGAGCAGCCGGTCGAGGAACAGCTCCTCCGCTGGGACAAGATGTTCGACGGCTCGTACAAGATTGAGGAGGCGTCGGTCATGGTCAAGACGGACCTGAACCATCCGAACCCAGCTATCCGTGACTTCGTCGCGCTGAGGATAGATGACACGCCTCATCCAAGGACGGGTACGAAGTACAGGGTCTATCCGCTCATGAACCTGGCCGTGGCTGTCGACGACCACCTGCTGGACCTGACCCACGTGCTCAGGGGCAAGGACCATCTGAACAACACATACAGGCAGGAGTATTTGTTCGGTTACATGGGCTGGAAGGTCCCTGAGTACATCCATTATGGCCGCGTGTCCATAGAGGACGCGCAGCTCTCCACTTCAAAGATGGCCATGGGGATCAAGGAGGGTCTGTACACAGGTTGGGATGACCCTCAGCTCGGGACCCTCGGTGCAATGAGGAGGCGCGGCATCAGGCCTGAGGCGATTCGGAGGTACTGGACCGAGGTCGGGATCAAGGAGGTCGACATCGAGTTCTCCTGGAAGACCCTGTTCACTTACAACCGCGAACTCGTGGACGACGGTGCGGACAGGTACTTCTTCGTCAACGATCCCGTTCCGCTCACGATGGATGGCCTGGACGCGGACATCACGGCCAGGGCCCCGCTGCACCCTGACCATCCCGAGAGAGGCACGAGGGATCTCAAGGTACTCAAGGGCTCAAAGGTGTTCCTGGCAAGGGAGGACTTGAAGGGAGACCCGAAGAGACTGAGGCTCAAGGATCTGTGCAACGTCGATGTCAAAGGGGACAAGCTGGTGTATGCTGGCAACGACTTGTCAGTCCTCAAAGAGGGCGTCAGGATCGTGCACTGGGCGCCTGCGGACGCCGTCGAGGCCGAGGTGCTCATGACCGACGGCACAACCAGGAATGGGGTCGCGGAGCCGTCATTGACGAAGTCCTTGGGAAAAGTCGTCCAGCTCGAACGGTTCGCATTCGTCCGCGTGGAGCAGGTCAGTCCGACGGTCAAGTGCGTGTTCACGCACAGGTGACATCAGACGTCCCAGAACGGGACGATATCGCATGACAGGCACGCGTGGCACATGGTCTTGAACTTCAGAGTGGATAGCTTGTGCCTGCTCAGGATGATCTTCTCTTCAGTGGCCAGCCTCAACATCCGTTTGGCCGTCACTGGTTCCAGCTTCCCGAGCGTGTCATTGAGGGCCTCGGAGTTCATCTCGTCGATCCTCAGTGCCCTGAGCGTGGCCACGGCCCCCATGTTGGCCAGGACCGTGACTCCCTCGAGCACATTCTCGTCATCCTCACCGAGGCCGAAGATGATGTTCGAGCACACCTTGTTCCTTCCGAACACCTCACCAGCGTGGTTGATGGCGTGCAGTATGTGGTCCAGGTCCATGTCGCCGCAGACCTTCTCGAATATGTCACGGTCGAATGTCTCGATGTTGAGTTTGATCTCGTCTGCGCCCGCATCCCTTAGAATGTCGACCTCGTCGGGTCTCGTAGTATATGGTTCGACCCCGATAGGGGCGTTTGGCAGTTCCGCCCTGATGCGCCCTACGAGTCCAGCCATTCTCCTCACGGTCATCGAAGGTGAATGAGTCACGGCGCTCGTGAGTGCGACCGACTGGAACCCCTCCTTGGTCGACGCATCCATGATCATCTCCACGATCCTGTCATCCGTGAGGTCCTTGGTCGCGTCATGTGTTAGTCTGGGTGAGTTGCAGAACTTGCAGTCGTAAACGCACTTGCTCTCGATGTTCACGAACGCCTGGTATGGTGCGTGCATCAGCGTAGGGACGAGTTCCACATCGTCGATGAACGCATTCCCCGACCTCGTGAGCGATAGCCTGCCGTCCCGGGAAGCGAGTTCGAACTCCCCCGAGTCCCTGGATATTGTCTTCTTCGTCCTCGTACCGCCGAATGAGAACACTACAGAGGTCCAGCCAGCGCCTGGTCCTGCCGTCGACCTGCTCGCCGGGAATGGGAGCCGGAATCCATGGGGGAGTCTGACGGGCCCGCCTGCGAGGAGTTCGGCCTTCTGGCGAGCCGTCTCAATACTCACTTTCGCTTCCATCCAGCACCCTCTTTCGTGTCCTGGATCTCTATTCCCAACTCAGCTAGTCTCTTCCGTATCTGGTCGGCATAGGCGAAGTTCTTTGCCATCCTCGCTATGCTCCTCTCCTCCACCCAGACCTTCACGCGGCCGTCGTCCGCGAGTTCCTCCTTCGTCACATTTTCGAGGCTGAGTCCCGTCCTCACGACGGCGACCTCATCGTGAATCCCGATGCTCTCAGACACGAGGACGAACGTCTGCTTCTCTCTGATGAGCACATCGAAGATGCTGTTGAATCGGTCGAAAGTCTGCACGACGTTCTCTGCCCCCTTCTTGCTCAAGCGGTTGTCGCCTATCAGCCTGTTCGTCTCGCGCGCGAAATCGAACATGACGGCAATGGCCTCCCTGCTGGAGAAGTCGTCGTCCAGCCGCTCCTCGACCTTCTCCCAAGCCTCATCACACAGCCGCGACGCATCGTCGTCGCCCTTCGCTTTGTCCAGCGTGGACAGCGCCGCGTCGTAGGCGTTGTTGAGCTTCTCCAGCGCCTTCCTCGACTCCTCGAGCGAGTCCTCGTCGAACACGAGCGGGGCGCTGTAGGTCGCGTTGAGTACGAAGAACCTCACGACCTCGGGCTTGTACTTCGCGAGGATGTCCTGGATTGTGAAGAAGTTCTTCAGCGATTTGGACATCTTCTCCTCGCCTATCGTGAGCATCCCATTGTGCATCCAGTACCTGGTGAACTGCGTCCCACTGTACGCCTCGGATTGCAGGATCTCGTTCTCGTGATGAGGGAACACCAGGTCCGTGCCACCGCCGTGGATGTCGACCGTCGGCCCGATGTGCTTGAGGCACATGGCCGAGCACTCGATGTGCCATCCGGGCCTGCCCTTGCCCCAGGGCGAGTCCCACGCAATCTCTCCAGGCTTCGCGGCTTTCCAGAGGGCGAAGTCCATCGGGTCACGCTTCTCCTCATCCACCTCGATCCTCGCCCCAGCGATCATCTGGTCGAGGGACTGGCCCGATAGTTTGCCGTACTCGACGGCCTTCTTGACGCTGAAGTAGACCGATTCGTGCGATTCGTAGGCGAAGCCCTTGTCCATCAAACCCTTGACCATCGCTATGATCTCTGGCATCGTTTCGCTGGCCTTCGGGTAGATGTCCGCCTTCTTCACCTTGAGCCTATGCATGTCCTTCTCGTACTCTCGAATCATGTCGCTCGACAGCTTGAGCGGGTCGATGCCCATCTCGTTCGCCCGAGCGATGATCTTGTCGTCGACGTCGGTGAAGTTCGTGACATGCTTGACCTCGTATCCGCGATGCCTGAGCCATCGCACTATGAGGTCGAAATTGATGGCAGACTTCGCGTGGCCGAGGTGGGACTTGTCGTAGACAGTGACGCCGCAGACGTACATCCCGACCTTGCCTGGCTGGACGGTCACGAGCGGCTCCTTCCGCCTGGTCAGCGAGTTGTGGAGAACTATCGCCATGGGCTATCACATCACCGATGGTCGGAGGGCTATTCAAGGCTTCTCTTTCACCGGGCAGGAGAGCTCCGCTGGCTGGGGCGTTCCGAGCTTCGTTGCCGCCGCTGGTCTCTTGTACTCGACCCCGAGCTTCTTCTCAATGAGTTCGAGCCGATACTCCATCTCGGAGAGGCTGTGGCAAAGGTCGACGAAGGCGTTCACGACCGGGTCCGGCAGCTCCTCGTGGTGGAGGTCGATCGAAGTGGTTCCCTCTCTCTTCACGATCTTGGCCGGCACGCCGACCACGGTCGAGTTCGGCGGCACGGACTTGACGACGACCGAGCCGGCCCCGACCCTGACGTTGTCGCCTATGACTACGGGTCCGAGGATCGTGGCACCGGCGCCTATGACCACGTTGTTTCCGATCGTGGGGTGCCTCTTCTTCTTCTCAGTGCTGACGCCCCCGAGGGTCACGCCCTGGTATATGGACACATTGTCGCCTATGATTGAAGTCTCGCCTATGACCACGCCCGTG
>JAABQR010000125.1 GCA_011391345.1 Methanobacteriota archaeon
CGCCTTCGAGAGCATGGCGATTGCCCGGTCTATGTTCTCCTTGCCCATGGGTGGGTCCTTCTCCGGGATATCGCCGGCGAACCCCTCGATCGACGGTCCGTGGAATGTGACCAGACCGGTCCTCTGGTGTATCGCGACGTGGAGTGTCGTGATGTCGCTGTACCCCATGAATATCTTGGGGTTGTCCTTGATGGTCCCGAAATCCAGCAGGTCCAGGATCCGCATCGCGCCCCACCCTCCTCTCGAGCAGAGTATCGCATCGACCTTGTCGTTGCCGAACATCGTCGAGAGCTCGCGCGCCCTCGCCTGGTCCTTTCCCGCCAAGAACCCGGAGCGGGTGAGATTCCTCGTGCACTCTCCCAGGACGACCTTGTATCCCAGCTCCCTGAGGTAATGCACACCCTGTCCGAGTCCGAACGGCTCGGAGAAGCTCGAAGGCGACACTATCCCGATGGTCGCACGCTTCTCCAGTCTAGCAGGTTTCACAATCTTCATGTCACAAACACCTTCGAGGCGTGAGTGTCGATTACCAACTTAAATGGTGCGTCGCAGCGAGGGAGAAAATGGGCCCTTAGAATAGGAATATGGGGTTTGGGTGGGAAGGTGTTTCAACGGAAGTTCACGCGAATACGGTCTCTGCTTCCTGGAGCAGTATGTCCTCCGAGCTCGGCATCTCCTCGATGTCGGCCTCGATATCGACCAGGCTCAGCTCGATGTCCGCCTTGAGGTATTCAAGCTCGTTGACGATGTCGGCGCACTCGGCATGATGTTGGACATGGTCCATTCCCCTGTGGAGCCTCTCGATCCTCGCCCTGTTCTCGGCGAGCGTCGCGAGGATGTGGTACTCCTCGGAGTCCTCATGGGGGGCTCTGAGGGTCCTGGTCCTTGTCATCGTGTTCCTGTCGAAGACTCCGACGTTCCGCAGCGCGATAGGGACAGCTAGTTTTCTCATCATTTTGGCATCCCATCTCGTCGTATGACGATTGTCTGACAATATCTACTTCATCGTATATAAAATATCCCCGAAGGGGGCGGAGGTCACTTCGGACCCTGTCCCGATATCTGATTCGCCTTCCTCTCGAGGTCAGCGATCCTCCTCTGGAGCGCTCTGATCTTCGCGTCGTGCTTTGCGACGATCTCCCTGAGCTTCGCTGCCCTAGCTCTCAGCTTCGCGGCCTTGGCCAGTTTCTTGGTGGAGGCTCTGCAGTCGTTCACTTCGGATGTGTACTTCCTGGCCTCTTTCTTCGAGGACATTGTAATCTTGAAGAATACCGGACTGTGGTGATATGAACGTTCGCACGCGCTCTGAACCGCGTGGGCGTGGAAAATGAATAATATGGGATATGGATGGGTGTCTCCGGATGAAGGCCCACTTTGAGGCATACGGCTGCACACTGAACATCGGCGGATCATCGTCGGTCCAGATACTGTCGGCGGGCAGCTCCGTGCGCGCCCACTACGGGAGTGAGTAGGCATGGAACGCAAGACCTTCCTCTATCTGATGCTCACGGTGACCATCATCATCTGGGGTGCATCGTTCGTCCTCGTGGATGTGGCCATAGACGAGGGTTCGTCTCCTGTGATGATAGCGATGGCGAGGTTCATCGTCGCATCCGTGATATTCGCGGGTTACCTCTTGCTGAGAAGACGCCAGGGACTCGCCAAGGCCGACAGACGGATGTTCCTCGCGCTCGCGTTCATCGGCATCGGCGTGTATTACATATTCCAGTACTACGGGATCAAGTTCGCCGGAGCTTCGATATCCGCGATCATAGTCATGCTAGTCTGCCCGGTCGCGATCTTCGCCCTCTCGGCCTGGAAGTACAAGGAGAAGGTCACCAACGGCGAGAAGGCGGGCCTGGCAGTCTCGGCGGTCGGCTGCTTCTTGGTCATCACGGATGGCTCGTTCGCTTTCGTGTCCAACCTGGAGATGATCGTCGGCGGTCTGTTCGGAGTCGTGTGCGCGGTCTTCTGGGCGATATACACTGTCGAGGGTACGAAGGTCGTGAAGAAGTACGACCCGATGACCAGCACTGCATACATCACGATCCTGGGGACGTTCATGGTCGTCCCGTTCGCCGCGGCCGACGTCACGCTCACGGGCCAATCGTTCCCTCCGAGCTTCTTCTTCGCGGCGCTGTACCTGGGCGTCCTGTGCACGGTCGTGGGATACGTCTTCTGGTTCAGGGCGCTGACTGGTCTGGACGCGCGGACCACCGGGAGCATGCTCTACTTCGAGCCTATCGTCACAGTGGCGTTCGCCTGGGTCGTCCTGGGTGAGATGATCGGCTGGGTCTCCGCCTTGGGAAGCGTCGTGACGGTCATAGGCGTGGTCATGGTGTCGAGGAAGTGAGGCGTGAGACTAGGGTTCTGTCCAAGATCGGGTGGTGAACCGTCAGGCCACACCCGCCATCGGACTCGTCCCATTCGGCTCCGGCCGTGCGCCCCTCACGGGGTCGTAGAGGACCATCATCACGTCATGCTGGAACGCGCCGGGGCTGAACCATAAGCCCCCTGCCTCCCCTTCCGGGAAGGCTGTTTGCAGCAGATTGACGCCGGCGTTGACGTGCTTATCGGCACGCCAGCCGCACTCGCACTCGAACCGGGCGCCCATTCGGGAATACTGGATCCTCCCACATGTCGGGCACCTCCTGCTGCTGTTGTACGGGTCCACCTTGATCACCGGGACCCCTCTCCACGCGGCCTTGTACTCGATGTACTGATGCAACTTCCTCCGGGGCCACACGCTCAGCCTCCGGTTCAGGGCCTTGTCCCTCTTCGGCTTGGAGAGCCCCTTCAGGTCCTCGAGCACGACCGCGGACCTGTTCTCCTCGGCGAAGTCCAGGACCGCGTTCGCCACTTGGTGCATCCCATATTCGATCCTGTGCCGCTCCCTCCTGCCCTCCTTCTTGCACAGCAGTCTCGAGGTCCTCCTGTCATGCGCCTTCTTCTTCTGGAGCCTCCTCCTACGGCCGTGGTGGCGCGCCTGGATCTCGGCGACCTCGGGGAACGCGGCCTTCGCAGGCGTGCAGACGCCGCCCTTGACGAACACGCCGTCCAGGCTCCTCTCGTTCGTGTCCAGGGAGATCGCCGTCTCGGGCTCGTATGGTCTCCTCTCACCCTTCCTGAAGGCTATGATGACCTTGTCAGGGATGAGAGTAAGCGAGCCGAGGGACAACGACGGGTCGTTCAGATATCTCCGGTGGTAGTCGCTGAGCACGAGCTTCAGCTTCACGTGGCATCCGGCCTTGATCGGGAGGTCTACTATCCCATTCACCCTGTCGAGCTTGTACGCCTGGTTCTCTGCCTTCATCATCAGGCGTTTGACATAGGGCACGCGGCATGGCCCTCCCCTGTTCAAACGCCTCCTGAGGTTCTTGAGCACCGAACCTGCGACCTCGAACGAGCAGACCAGGTGCTTGGCGTACATGCCCGGATGGTCCTGCCTGAAGTCCTTGTAGAGCAGCTTGACGAGGGCGTATCTGGAGGACACCTTCGCCTGGAGCCCCGCCCTGACCGCGCGGTTGACAGCGAGCCTGAAGTCCTCCATCAGGAACTTCGCCTCGGAAGGGAGCTTGCCGTCAATCAGGAAGACGACCGCTTTATGGAGCATCCAAGATGGCTGGAAGGCGTCTGGCATATGCGTACTTCCGACTACATGTACACTGCGCGAGAATGCTCAGGCTCCATCCTTGGCCGCTTGCCTTGCGCCTGCCAGCCAATCCCGGAAAGCCCCATCACCCGATGGCTATACAGAACAAGTCTTACTCAACCCTTATATCCGAAGAAAGTGTCTCAACTGCGATGGTCGACTACAAGATCATCAGGGACTCGGTCCACGGGAGCATCAGGGTCGACAGCGAGTTCCTGCCACTCGCAGAGGCGCCGGAACTCCAGAGGCTCCACAGCATACACCAGCTGGGGCTGGCGTACCTAGTGTATCCAGGGGCGAATCACACGCGGTTCGAGCACTCGCTCGGGACCTTCGCGGTCGCCGGCAGGATGTGCGATTCCCTCGGGCTCGAGCCCGGTGAGGCCCGGCTGGTCAGAGCCGCGGCCTTCCTGCATGACATCGGTCACCTTCCGTATTCGCACACGTTCGAGATGGTGCTCCACGAGCAGTTCGGGATAGACCACGCCGAGATATCCCGGAGGCTCATAAGGGGTGAGGACACAGTCCTCACCGAGGCCGAATCGAGGGTCCTCGGGAAGCATGTGTCCGTGCCGGAGGCGATCGAGCGTATGGGTATGGACCCGCGCGAGGTCGCTCGTTTGCTCGAGGGCGGGGCTGCCCAGGGGCCTGCTGAGGGCCTGGACAGACACAAGGGTCAGGCGCACTTCAACTCCAAGAGATACCTGTCACAGATTGTGAGCGGCACCGTCGACGCGGACCAGCTGGATTACCTCGTCAGGGACGCGCATTACACGGGGGTGGCGTACGGCGTCATCGACCTGGACCGCCTGGTCGAGACCTTCGATGTGTTCAACGGCGACCTGGTGATAGAGCGGGGCGGGCTGAGCGCGGTCGAGGGCATGCTGGTCGCTCGCTCGCTCATGTTCACTTCGGTATACTTCCACAAGACCGTCCGGATATCGGAGCTGATGCTGGCGAAGGCGGTCGAGGGGTTCGGCCCCGAGGACATCTACTCGATGCATCAGATGACCGACGCCACCCTCCTGTCCCGGCTGGATTCCGAGGGCGGGCTGTGCGGCGAGATTGCCACCCTGATAAAGTACCGGAGGCTGTTCAAGAAGGCTTTCGCGCTCGCGGTCACGGATGTCGCCGAGGGTCAGTGGGACACGATCGACCGCCTCGGGGACATGAAGAGGCGCAGGATGGTCGAGGAGGAGATCGCCACCAGGGCGGGGCTCGAGCCCGGCCATGTCATAATGGACGTCCCGTCGTCGGAGCTCCCCGTCTCGGAGCCGAGGATGTGCCTGACGGATGTGAGGATACTCCAGCACAAGAAGGTCCGCCTCCTGCCGAAGCTCAGCCCGATCGCCGCCGCGCTCCAGACCCGGAGGGCGCACGACTGGGCGGTCATGGTCGCGTGCCCCGAGAGGCACAAGGCCAAGGTCGCGAAGGCCGCTGAGAAGGTCCTCGGGCTCTAGCCTTTCATGACGCCCATTGGCCTGAGCTTCGCGACGATCCTGGATATTCCAGCGCCGTGCGCGACGCCGACCACGTCGTCGACATCCTTGTACGCGCCTGGCGCTTCCTCGACTATGCCGTCCTTGGAGGCCGCACGGATGTACACGCCTCTCTTCCGGAGCATCTCCACCACGTCGTTGGCCGTGAACTGTCTCGTTGCCTGGCTCCTGGACATCAGCCGGCCGGCGCCGTGACACGTCGAGCCCCAGGTCTCGGCCATCGCCTGGGGGGTGCCGACGAGCACATAGCTGGAGCTGCCCATGTCGCCCGGTATGAGTACTGGCTGTCCCACAGACCGGTACTTGGCCGGCACTTCGGGCCTGCTACTGTCGAAGGCCCTTGTCGCGCCCTTCCTGTGGACGTAGACCTTGATCCTTCTGCCCTCGAACTGATGCTCCTCGAGCTTGCATATGTTGTGGGCGACGTCGTACACGCACGTCATGCCCATCTCCTCGGCATTCCGCCCCAGCGCCTGCTCGAAGGACTCCCGGGTCCAGTGGAGTATGAGTTGTCGATTCGCCCAGGCGTAGTTCGCGGCCGCGCTCATGGCGCCGAAGCAGTCCTGCCCTTCCTTGGAACCTACGGGGGCGCATGCGAGCTGCCTGTCCGGGACACTTATGTTGTACTTCCTGAGCGCGGATTCCATCACGCGTATGTAGTCGCTCGCGATCTGGTGTCCGCACCCTCTGGAGCCGGAGTGTATACTTACCATGATCTGGTCTGTGGATGTTATGCCGAAGGCCTTCGCGGCCTCCTCGTCGAATATCCGGTCGACCTTCTGTATCTCGAGGAAGTGGTTCCCTCCTCCGAGCGTGCCTAGCTGGGGGGCGCCACGTTGCTTGGCCTTCTGGTCGACTTTAGCGGGGTCGGCGCTCGTCATGCGTCCGCCCTCCTCGCATGAGACGAGGTCGTCCTCCCAGCCGTAACCCTTCTCCACCGCCCATCGGGCGCCCTGGTCGAGGACCTCGTCGATCTCCTTGCCTGTCAACTTCAGCTTCCCCTTCTCACCCACGCCCGAGGGCACGTTCTCGAACACGGTGTCTATGAGTCTCTTCACATGCGGTTCGATGTCCTTCACGGTGAGATTCGTCCTCACGAGTCTGACTCCGCAGTTGACATCGTAGCCGATGCCACCTGGGGATATGATGCCCTTCTCCGAATCGAATGCGGCGACACCGCCTATGGGAAAACCGTAGCCCCAGTGTATGTCGGGCATCGCGAGCGACTTGCCGACGATTCCCGGCAGACATGCGACGTTGGCTGCCTGTTCGGGGGCGCTGTCCGCCTTCACCGAGCGGATGAGCTTGTCATCGGCGAAGATGATCGCGGATGTGGACATGCACGGTTTGTGGCTCTTCGGTATCTCGAATCGGAAGTCGTCCTTCTTGACCAGCGTGCCCGTCCAGGCCATGTCCTGCACCTGTCCATTCGACGATATGGGCCGTATATTAATGTTGCGTGCGCTTGACATCAACTGGAGATACGCGGACGCGCGGAACAGACCCGCACACGCGCGTAAAATGGGGAGAGTCAGTAATCTCTATCAGACGGATTCTATATATATCCAGTATCACACTAACTATGTTAACAAGTGTGCATGGCACCTTGCCCGACAAGGATCCCCCACATACCGCATGCTGAGTGCTGACGTTCACAGAGGTGTTTAGAGGTTGCCAGAGGAACAGAGCATAGACTGTCCATTGTGCGGTAAGAAAGTCCCTTCTGACGTAGACAAGTGCCCATTCTGTTCTACTCATATCGACAAGATCATGCTCAGACGCGAGGTCGACAGGGTCATCGAGCGTCGGCTGATGCGCAAGATCAAGGCATCGGCCGCGGAGGCGCCTGCGGCCCCTGTGCCGAACACCCCGATCCCCGAGGTCAAGGTCACATGCCCGGGTTGTGGTCTTGAACTCAAGGGCGGCGAGGCCAAGTGTGTCAGATGTGGCATCCCGCTCGCAGTCGATGATGACCTTCTTGAGTGCCCGGATTGTGGGGCCAGGTTCGTTCCGGGGGCGAAGGTGTGCCCGAAGTGCGGCGTCTCGTTCGTCGACGAGGCCGAGGCTGCCTTGCCCGAGCCTATGCCAGAGCCATACGTGGAGGCCCCCAGACCAGTGACCAGGGAGGTGTCCCCTGCCGAGGTCGTGACCACCCTCCCATCGGAGCCGGTCTCGGTGGGACGCGGGCTCACGAACGGCAGAGGCGCCATCAACGGCACCGGTCTCGTGAACGGGACCGGGATGATAAACGGCACCAAGGGTGAGAGCAGGCAGCCGTCCTCAACAAGGAGGCGCGGGCTCGCCGTTGCGAGGTGGCAGTTCCTCGCGGTGCTCGTCGCGCTCGTCGTCATAATCCCCACATTCATCTACATCTCCTACTCGAACGACGGAGCCCCTTACTCAGTCGACGGTGATTTCGGCGAGTGGGATGGTTCGGACTCGTACAGTATGTCCATCCTTGCGGACGCGCCCATCACTGTGATCGAGGAATGGTCCGTTGCCGTCGACAGCACGAGAGTGTATGTGTACGTGTCCGCCGTGGGCGACATATTCGGAACCACCTCGGTGGAGAGCTTCTTCCTGTTCGTGGATTCCGACGGCGATGAAGGCACCGGATATGCGGTAGGCACGATGGGCGCGGACTTCATGATCGAACTCGACGGCTGGAACAGCTCCGTGCAGTCCTCGGATGTATGCACGTACGATCCGGACTCGGCGGCTGAGAGATATGATTGGAATTCATGGGAGTCGCTCGGCGGCGCAGCGAGCCGGCTGGACGGGAACCAACTGGAGGCCATGGGAAACCTGCAGGATGCCCCGTCCTCCGACGCGCAGTTCATGCTCCTGTCCCAGGACCAGATGGCCAGGCGCTCTGTGAGCGCGAGCGTGCCCGACGAGGGTGGCGCCCTGATCGTGAGACAGAGCCTCTCGCCATCCGTGCCACTCTCCGGGATTCTGCCATCATCGGATTCGGAGACGATGCTGACTCTCGAGTTCACTTGCGACGGTGTCGAGGGCACGGTCGACTCGGTGGAGGTCCAGCTGGAGAACCTCCCACCCCTTGTCACCACTTTCGAACCGTTCACTCTCCAGCCCGGCGAGGTCGTGACGGTCGACTTCGAGGTGAACACCGCTTCGCTATCGCCTGGCCAGTTCGTCTCAGCCCAGGTCATTGCGGAGGACATCCTCTCCAGCTTCGCGAGCGTCGCGGTGCTCGGGCAGCCCGCGAGGGCCTATGTCGGCTCCGTGCCGTCATCAGTGAGCATAGACGGCGCGTTCGGTGACTGGACTGAGAGGACCGCATCCGACATCGACCTCTTGGATGTCCTGAACGACAACATAGACATCCTGAACGTGGGTGTGTTCAACACTAGCGTCTCATCATCGTTCTTCATCAGTGTCGCTGGCGAGATGTGCAGCGGGTCGTATGTGCCCATAATGAAGGGCAAACCCGTCCCGAGCGACGGGGGCGTGGTCGGTCCAGCTTCGAGGAAGACGGCCGAGGACATCACCCGCATATTCATCGACAGCGACATGTCGTCCGCGACGGGTTATCCCGTCTCGGTGGATTCGAAGGTCATAGGCGCTGACTACAGGGTCGAGGTGCGCGGGCTCAACGGCGAGGTCGTGTCATCGGTCCTCCACGTTTACTCGGGCGTCTCGTGGGCCCTCGTGTCCTCGGAACTGGACACGGAAGTGGACTGGCAGCGCATGGAGGTCGGCGTGCCTTCGTATGAGCTCGGCGGCGCTGTGGCGATAGACTTCATCATCGAGACGACCGACTGGAGACAGTACAAGGACTATGTCGCCCTGGATGAGGCCACGATGCTGGCTCTCACGGGCGGGATATCGTCTTCGGTGGGCACGCTTGCATGGGCGGTCGATTCGGCGACCTCGAACCAAGCGACATCCTCGTCGAACCAGAGGAAGTTGTTCTACGACGGCACCAACTTCTGGAGCTTCTATTTCGATGGGGCGAACACTGTCTACAAGTACAGTTCGAACGGCGGGGTCACATGGAGCTCCTCGACCCAGGCGTTCACCACGACCTCGGGGGTCTTGAAGGCCAGCCTATGGTACGATTCTGGGACCGGCTCGGTCTACCTGTCGGGTGACACCTCCTCGGCGACGGAATACATCTATATGCGCAAGGGCACGGTGACACCGAGCCCTGCATCGATCTCCTGGGGCACCGAGGTCGCGTTCGACATCTCGACGTCGAACCACCCCCTCGCGAACAAGAACTCCTACATCATGAAGAACGCCAGCGGTGCCGTCTGGCTATGCGTGTCCACCAAGATACACGCGACGCAGGAGCAGTACAACCTGCGCACGGCATCCACCTCCTCCGGGGACGACATCACGGGCGCCTGGACCGACAGGGGTAACCTCGCTCAGGGCACGCTGTCGAACTCGAACGGCGTGGTGACCCTGCTCCCCGGTCCTCTCTCCAACGGGATTGCGAGCTGGGCGATATACTCGTACGACGGCGGGGTGTACTCGAGGACCCACTCGGGGTCGGGGTGGTCCTCCCCGACCGAGATACACGCGCCGTCATCCGGCACGACAGCCGAGAACACGGTGTACGCGCCCCCGTCGGCGGTAGTTGACGACAACGACGTCGTCCACGTCGTCTACGGCACGAGCAACATGGCCTCCGGAAACTGGGACCCAGACATCCACTATACCTACAGCACATCGGCGAACACATGGAGCACGAGGACCACCCTGAACGCGGCGGGGGGCGACGTGCACAAGTTCCCGACGATATCCCTGGATTCGTCGACCGGCAACATCTACGTGATGTGGGTCAAGGACGGGACGAGCGCGGA
>JAABQR010000126.1 GCA_011391345.1 Methanobacteriota archaeon
CAGAGGGAAGGATACACCGCGACCCTGATGCCCGGCGTCTTCCATGTGCCGTACGCATACTGCTACAGATGCCTGTACAACCTCGAGTACCCGGGCTGCGGGATGCGCTGCGTCAGCGCGATCGAGGATGTGTACTTCGAGAACCAGATCCCTCCGAACGACCTCGCTGCCATCAGCATGGAGGTCGTCCAGGGCGAGGGCGGATACGTCGTGCCCCCGAAGGAGTTCGTGCAGGGCGTGTTCAACCTCACCAGGAAGCACAAGTGCCTGTTCATAGACGATGAGGTCCAGTCCGGCGTGGGCAGGACCGGCAAGATGTGGGCGTGCGAGCACTTCGATGTCGCACCTGACATCATCTGCAGCGCGAAGTCGCTCGGCGGCGGCCTGCCGCTCGGCGCAACGATCGTCGACGCGAAGCTCAACTTCGACAGGTACGGAAGGCACTCGAACACCTTCGGTGGCGCTTCCTTGTCGCACGCGGCCGGCATCGCGTGCCTGAAGGTCATCGAGGAGGAGAAGCTCCTGGCCCGCGGCACCAAGCTCGGTGCCGAGGCGAAGAAGAGGCTCGTCGAGATGCAGCAGAAGTACGAGATCATCGGCGACACGAGAGGCCTCGGCATGATGCTCGCGCACGAGTTCGTCCAGGACAGGAAGACGAAGAAGCATGCAGCCGCGAGCAGGGACAAGATCACCGAGCTCGCGTTCAAGAAGGGGCTGATGCTTCTCCCGTGCGGCAAGTCCGTTGTGAGATACATACCTCCTCTGAACGTGCCCGAGGAGCTGCTCACGAAGGGCCTCGACATACTCGAGGAGTGCATCAAGAAGGTCGACAAGGACCGCGCCGAGTGAGCGCGGGACATTTTTCAAACCACAAAGGACCCCGCCAGAGGCGGGGTCCGAGAACCCATTTTTATCAAGTACCTGACTCATACTCGACCTTGGGCAATCCGATGTCCGAGGAACGCAGGAGCAATGACAAGGATTCGTTTCTCGCAGCGATGTACAAGCTCGACCCTGACAAGCTCAGGCAGCTCAGGAGGATTGCGTCCGGTGTCACCAGATGTCCCGAGTGCGATGCCGCGAACCCCGCGAGCGAACGATTCTGCACGAAGTGCCACGCGAAGCTCTACCCGGTCGAGGAGGCAGAGGAGACGCGCCTCAGGAACAAGAGGAAGACTTTGCAGCGGAAGGGAGATTAGAGGTCCCTGGCACCGTCCCCCGGCGCGATTGGCCGAGCTTCTAAGAGGCCACACAGTGTCCAGATGGTGCGGGCGCGCACACTGGCCCAATGCCAGTTAAACTTTAAGTATGACAGAACTGTATGGATGCGCATCCGGAGAGATACTGTTGGCGGGCCAGAGCAGGGGATACAGGGGCAAGAGAAGGACCGAACCGAGGAGGCACTCCCCTCGCGAAAGTGAGCGGACCACGATGCTCAACCTGGGCAGGCTGAACTCCATCAAGTACGGCCTCAGGGAGATCATGGCGCACTACGAAGTCGACGAGGGAATCGCGCACACCACCATCGCCAGCGTGATAGCCAAAGGGTCCCGCATCTCGATCGTCGCCGCCATAGCCTACGTCAGGGAGCAGGAGAAGGCCGGCCAGCTCACCCACGATGTCTCGGACGAGATATGCGCCCTCCTGGACCAGAACTCGAAGTTCCGATGATGTTCTCGGAAGATCGTGGGAATAGAGTTGGTGTTCTGTCAGAAGTCAATGGGGCCAGGACCCATGAGGGCTTCGCGCTGCATATAGCATCCGGCAGCTAGACAGCGTGTGCGTCGGCAAGAGTTAATTAGGGAACCTGCGTACGCCATGACCGAATGGCCAACTTGACAGTCGCGGTCGTGGGCTCCCCGGACTACGCCAAGAACCTGGGGAAGAAGTCGACCGCCTCCGACATGACCTTCTTCGACATCAAGAGAGAAGACACCACGGTCACTTTCGTCGAGCCGACGAAGTACCCAGAGAGGCTCTCGACCCTATTCCACGCAGCTGCGATGGCCGACGCCGCGTTCGTGGTTGTTGACGAGATCGGACCGATCCTCGGGGAGATTATCGTCATGCTCGACTGCGCAGCGGTCCGCAAGGGATGGATACTTCTCAGGAACTACATCACCCCGGACCAGGTCGCGCCGTTCCTCAAGGGCTCGGCCCTCGAGAAGTACGAATTCGTCCAGGAGGACCTGGTCGCTCTGAGGGAACTGTTCCTCGGAGAGGCGGGAAGGATCGACGCGCACGAACCAGAAGGGAGCTCATGCGGCTCTGTCCCGATCGACCATCACTTCGACGTCAAGGGCGTGGGGACCGTCATCCTGGGGAGGGTCGCGGACGGGCATATCCGGAAACACGACCGCATGAAGGTCATGCCGGGCGACAAAGAAGCGGAGATACGCTCCATCCAGAAGCACGATGACGATTACGACTGGGCAGTGAAGGGTGAGAGGGTCGGCCTCGCGCTCAAGGGCATCACCGCCGAAGAACTGGACCGTGGAATGGTCCTCACGAACGACCGAACGATGGTCGTCCGGACCACGATCTCCTGCAAGGTGGACATCGTGAAGTATTGGCCCAGCCCCGTGGTTCAGGGAGCGGTCCTGCATGTGGGCCACTGGATGCAATTCATGCCCGCCAGGGTGGAGGATGTGTCTGTGGGATCCGATTGGAGGAGACCCACGCTCACCCTCCAGCTGCAGAAAGGACTCGCGTTCAAGCCGGGTTCGAGGGCTGTGCTCGCGCAGCTCGAGGGCGGGAAGCTGAGGGTAGTGGGCACGATCCTCCTTGAATAGGCTGACGCACCCGAACAGGTCTGGAATTTGCCCCAAACGATAAGAAAGCCAAGGCGCATGCCGCACCGATGCAAGGAGCTGTGGAGAATCCTGACCAAGTCATACCCAAGGATGACCACATCCTCCTCACCGCGAGGGACGTCACAGTCCGGTTCGGCTCAGTCATCGCACTGAACGGATTCACGGTCGATATACCGCGCGGCGTCATCGGCCTCTTAGGGCCGAACGGGGCCGGCAAGAGTACTTTCATCAAGGCTTCGCTTGGGCTCATCCCCCGGAACGGCGGGACCATATCGGTCGGCGGCCTGGACCCGCAGACCCAGAGCCTGCGGATAAGGGACGACATCGGCTACATGCCAGAGCATGATTGTCTCATACCCAATGTGAGCGCTGTGGAACTGGTATCGTATCTCGGACAGATCTCCGGCATGGGACCGCGGGACGCGATGCAGAGGAGCCACGAGGTCCTCGACTTCGTGGGTATCGGGGAGGAGAGGTACAGGCTCGTGAAATCGTACTCCACGGGCATGAAGCAGAAGGTCAAGATCGCACAGGCGATCGTGCACGACCCCTCGCTGCTCTTCCTCGACGAGCCCACGAGCGGCATGGACCCCAACGGGCGCGAGGAGATGCTGGACCTCGTGAGGAGGATCGGAGCCACTGGCAAGACCGTCATCGTGTCATCCCACATACTCCAGGAGGTGGAGAGGGTGTGCGAGCACGCCATCATCATCAGCGACGGCAGGCTTGTCAGGGATGGCAAGATGGGCGTCCTGATGGCCGGTGAGGAAGGACTGTTCAACATCACGATCAGAGGCGTTCCGAAGGCCCTGGAGGGGTTCGTGCGCGCGCTCGGGGGGGTCTGCGACATCGTCGAGAAGACAGATGAGGGCACCAATCAGGTCGCGCTGTCCGCAAGAGGTTGCGGGGACGGAAGGCGCGTGTTCGCTCTCTCCAAGGAGCATGGCGTGCAGGTCCGGGGCTACGTGCCTGACAAGATGAGCCTCGAGGATGTCTTCCTGCAGGCGTTCCAGGGAGGTGGCTCCCGTGGGTATTAACCCGATCGAGTACCGCGCCTGGAAAGGTGTCAGGAGCGCGCAGAAGTCCAGGCTATATGTCATCGCAAAGAGCGTGTTCAGGCACAAGATCAGGTCGTTCGGCGTGATCGCCCTCCTCGCTCTCGGATTCCTCCTGGTGCACGCTTTCCAGATCATATTCTCGGTCATCGCCCCGCACGAATCGCTCGACGCGCAGACCATGTACGACTACATGGGCAGCGGAGGGACCTTCGCGATATTCGCGATCCTCTTGGGGGCGGTGGTCACATCCGACCTCATCTCCGACGACGTGGCCAACCGCTCGTTCGTGCTGTACTTCTCGAGAGCGATCAAGGTGAGGGACTACCTTGCTGGCAAGTCGTCAGCGGCTCTTCTGATCATGAGCCTCCTGTGCGCGATCCCACCTGTGATGGTGGCGATCGCCTCGATGGCCACCCAGACCGGCGACGACTACTCCGGAAGCGCTGGGGTTCTTGGCAGGACGGCGGTCGCCGGTGCCATCGCGACCATATTCTTCGTACCATATGGACTGATGATGTCGTCACTGACCAAGAGGAAGAGCTACGCGGCCGTGGGCACCTTCATGTCGTTCTTCGTGATGATCATCGTGGCTGAGCTATTCGCCGAATTCGATCCCGCATGGAGGATCATCAGCCCAGCGGATTCCCTCGCATACTCGTTCAGCTGGATATTCGGGCTTGAGATGCCCTCGTACGTGGACGGATGGGCGCTCGCGGGTTTCATGACGGCGTTCATCGCAATCCCCGCGGCGGTCGTATACCTGAGGGTCAAGAGACAGGTGGTGGGATGATGGATGGTCCGCAGAACGCGCCGACCACCGTCATGGAGGTGACCGCCCTCAGCAAGTGGTATGGCGAGGTCATCGGTCTCAACAACTTCAACCTTGAGATACGGAGTGGTATCACCGGCATAGTGGGACCGAACGGGGCCGGGAAGAGCACCCTCTTCAAGCTCGCCCTCGGCCTCATCAAGCCGAGCACGGGGACCATATCCGTGCTGGGTCAGACGCCATGGGGGAACCCGCGCCTGCACTCGTCGATTGGCTTCTGCCCCGACTACGAATCCCTGCCTTCAGAATCGACTGGGCGGGAGTACCTGTCGCTTGTGGGCGGAGTGCACGCGATGAAGGGAGCGGCACTGTCCGAACGGATAACCGAGGTGGCCCGCCTGGTCGAGATGAATCGCGCGCTCGACCGCAAGATCGGCGGCTACAGCAAGGGCATGAAGCAGAGGATGAAGATCGCAGGGGCGTTGCTGCACGACCCCGACATGCTCATACTGGACGAGCCGCTGAGTGGCACAGACCCGCTGGTCCGCAAGGAGATCATCGATCTCATCAAGAGACTGAACAAGGAGAACGGCCACGACGTGGTCGTTTCATCCCACGTACTCTTCGAGATAGAGCGGATGACACACGACGTCGTCCTCATCTACAAGGGACGAGCGGTCGCGACGGGGGACATCTCGGAGATTAGGGACCTCATAGACAAGCACCCGCACAACATCGTCATCGAGGGAGAGAACATAGGCGCGCTGGCCAAGGCACTTCTGGACGAACAGTTCACCGTCTCCGTCTCCTACAACGATGGCAGGAAGGGGGTCACCGTCCAGGTCTCCAGGCCGGACGACTTCTTCAACCGGCTCCCAGAGCTGATAGAGAGGTCAGGGGCCTCTGTGACCAAGATGTACAGCCTGGACGAGAACCTGGAAGCCATATTCAGATACCTAGTGGGGCGGTGAATGATGGATCTCGAGAGAGCGTTCACGGGGATAGCCGCGATCACGAGATACTCTTTCAGGAAGCTGTTATTCAGCAGGAAGGCGGTCATCACACTGCTCGTGGCAGTCTTCGTGGCAGCCGTCATGGGATACGCTGGAGCCCAGAATGTGGATCCGCTCCACGATGGGACGGACATGCTGGACACGCTCATCCTATTCTTCTTCATGCCCGTGATGGCCATGATATACGGGGCATCCCTGATAAGGGACGAGATAGACGACAAGAGCATCACGCACGTGGCGACCGCACCGCTCGACCGCTCGTTCTCGTACGTGGGGTATTACATCCCCCTCGCATGCGCGGTCGCCATCTCCATGTTCATCGTGAACACCGCCGGTTTCCTCGCGTTCTTCGCTCAGAACGACCTCGGCGGTGAGACGCTCGAGGTGTATCTCGAGTTCACGGTGCTCATCACTATCGGGGCATTCGTGTACTCCGCCCTCTTCCTCGCAGTCGGCGTGCTGTTCAAGAAGCCGGTGTTCTTCGGCCTCTTCTACGCGTTCATATGGGAGGGGTTCATCGGGTCGCTGCCTGGAGCCATCCAGAAGTTCTCCGTCAAGTACTACCTCAGGAGCGTCGGCGCGGACTGGGTAGACTATGGTAGGATGAGCACATTCGAGGAGGCCTCCGACCCACTCGCCTCAGGGCTGGTTCTACTGGGCCTTCTTGTCTTCTTCGTCGTCCTGGGGGCGTTTGTCTTCAGAGAGACCGAACTGACGTGAGACTCCCCGTGTCCAGCCCGACGGACGTTCTTGAGATGAGTACGGGCACACCATGAAATAACCCCGATTCCGATTACATTTCGGTTGGGCTCGCCCGGGAGGTCGTAGCATCCAGTATCATCCGTTGGACAGGGGACAACGATTCCTAGTCCTGACAGCGGGATTGGCAACGCTGGTGTTCGTTGCTGTATCGCTCGTAGTACCCGGTGGAACCGTCATCGAGGACCCAGAGGCGAGCTCCACTCTTCGATTCACCGCACAGACAATCGTGATGTTCGTTTCGTTCGGCGTGTTCTTCATCCAGTGGCTACCGCCGAAGCAACTCAAGTCGGTCCAGGCCATATTCATCGCGACAGGCTTCCTCTCGACGGGCCTCCTGACATTCGCCCACATGATGACCTGCACCATGATGTTGGACGTCACTGGGTCGGACGAGGCTCCGGTTGGCTCGTACTTCCACATGATGAGCGGCGTCACGATGGCGGGCACCATGCTGGTTGCCGCATACATACCGAGCCACCGCAGGGTCGTCAGGGGCGAGTCGAGCCTGATGCTGTTCGGGTTCCTGGCATACACGGCATTGGTGGCAGCGACGGCCTGGTTCTTCGGCTCGTCGTTTCCTTCGCTCTGCCCTCACGATGCGAGGGCTGATGCCACAAGGATCGTCATCGAGGTCGTCATGATCGGCGTTCTGCTCGTTGCCACCGCGAAGTACTACGCCATTGGACGGACAGCACACGACATGACTTTCTCATACCTCTCATGTGCGGCGTTCATCGGCGCGTACAACCACATCGCGTTCTGCCTTCACCAGGAGCCGAACGATGGATTCAGCATCCTCTCCGTTGTGTTCACCATCGCCAGCTTCGCTCTCGTCTTCATCGCGCTGTTCAGCACATCGGTCACTCAACCCTATGACAGACTGAGGAGGGCGCAGAAGCAGGCCGAGAAGCGCAGGAAGGAAGCCGAAGCGGCGACCGTGAAGGCCCAGACGTATCTGGACTTCCTCAGTCACGACATCGCGAACATGATCTCCCCGATCATGAACAGGGCCGAGATCATACTGCAGTCGCCGAACGCCTCGGACAAACAGAAGGACGAAGCGGGGAAGATAGTGGAACAGACCCAGAAGGTCGCATCCCTGATAGCCAACCTCAGGCGCTTGTCGAGAGCGGAGCGGATCGATGTGAACAGCTTCGACGCGCTGGACCTCCGGACCCTGCTGCCCGAGCTTGTGAGGACGCGGAGGGAGGCTAATCCTGACAGGAAACTGCGGGTCGTCATCCAGATTCCAGACGAATCAGAAGTCGCGGTCATCGGGGGAAGCGTCGCGGAGGAGATCATCGAAGAGGTGTTCGACAACGCGATCAAGCATTCGGGAAGGGAGACCAATCGGATAACGATCGGCGTCTCGCCTGAGAATGTCAACACTGGCAAGCCTGCCTGGAACATCGAGATAATGGATGATGGACCAGGGATACCCGATCACACGAAGTCCGCTCTGAATGTCGCCTCCTCCGATCCGGGGAAGAGGTACACCCGAGGGGTCGCATCCAGTCTCTCGATAATGTCCCTCGTCGCTGAACATCTCGGGGGAAGGATCAAGGTCGAGGACAGGGTCGTAGGCGACTACACTCAAGGGGCGAGAGTGACGATCACACTCCCTCGGGCTCCGATACACACTCACGGCAATACGTGACCTCGCAGTCCTGGGCAAGAAGAGGAAGGCGCGCAACAGCTTACTCATAAAGGTTGCGATGCGCACGGCACCCCTTGGAACAGTGGAAGGGAGAAGATTGATTAGCAGACCCAGAGGTCCATATAAGTCAGTCAATCCCCCATCACCTCCCCGTGACCTCATGACAATACCACATTCAGGAGGAGAGTCACCCCCCTCCTCAGAAGTCATATGCATACTCGCCATTGGCAGTGACCACGAGTTCTTGGAACCGCTCAGATCGGCGGTCCTTGGAAATCCTAACCTGAGCCTCATCCAAGCAGACTCCTTGAACGAAGCTGTGTCCAATCACGCATTCAGGGAGTGCAATCTGGTCATCATCGACACACGCGAAGGGCCAGAAGTCGCCATCCGGTACCTTCGGGAATCGAGCGCACACGAGTTGTTCGCCAAGCCGACAATCTTCGTGGCATTCGAAGGTGCTTCCGCGTTCCATACGGAAATCGAGGTCGTGACCGACACAGCTGGCATCGCAGATGCGGTCATCAGATTCGTAGACAGGAACAGGCATGAGCACACACTTGCGGAATCAGAGAGGATGTATCGCGACCTCTTCGACAAATCTGGGGATGCGATATTCATTCACGAACCTGGCGGCAAGTTCATCGCCGTGAACAAGGAGGCTTGCTCGAACCTCGGCTATACGAAGGAGGAACTTCTGCAGCTCCGCCCAGAGGACATCGACGGCCCGGAATCTAAGGAGAAGGTCAAAGAGAGGACTTCACAGCTCCTCCTGAAAGGAGAGGTGGAATTCGAGGCATCCCACAAGAGGAAGGACGGCTCGAGCTGCCCTGTGGAGATCAAGTTGCGCAAGTTCAGTTACATCGGCAGGCCTGCCATCATCGCGGATGCCCGGGACATCTCCGAGAGGAAGCGTGCGCAGGAGAATCTCAGACGGGCCAACGAGAAACTCACTCTGCTGGGCGCGATGACCAGACATGACATCTCAAACAGGCTCGCCTCAATGAAGGGTTACATCGGCCTTTGGGAGCAGGATGGTGTGTCGGATTCCCTCAAGGACCGATACATGCAGAAGGTCAAGGAGTCTCTTGAGGCGATAGAAGAGCAATTGAGGTTCGCAGGGGACTACCAGAAAGCCGGCACCAGCGACCCGATATGGACCAACGCGGGTGAGACAATCGACAGTGTCATCAAATCCTTCGATCTCCAGGACGTGGTCGTCTCACCGGACCTGCACCAATTGGAACTGTACGCGGACCCGATGTTGGACAGGGTATTCTGGAACCTTCTTGACAACGCCAAGAGGCACGGGAACGGAGTCACGACCGTCAGGTTCTACGCGGAACCGAGGGGCGACCGCCTCGTGCTCGTGGTTGAGGATGATGGACAGGGGATTCCCGAGAACGAGAAGGAGCGCATATTCGAACAAGGGTATGGTCGGCACACGGGCATGGGACTCTTCCTGATCAAGGAGGTGCTTGCCATAACTGGCATCTCCGTCTCAGAAACAGGGGTTCATGGAGAGGGTGCGCGTTTCGAGATGGCCCTATCGGCTGGGAACTACAGGTTCCGTCCTTCTTGACCATTCGGAACGTGCGAGATTGCGAAGAGAAGACGCTCCGAATCCAAATACTTGGATGACCATTCACCCACAAGGGGCCGGCCTCAGAACCGACCCCTTGGTGGGGAACATATGAAAGAGAGGATCAGTGGGGCATCACTTAGTGTGATTGTCGCCGTCTGTCTCGCGCTGCCAGCCGTATTTGCCATAGGCGCGACCCAGACGCGGGCGGAAGAGACGACTGCTTCGTGGACGATCTCGTTGTACATAGACGCGGACAACAACTTCGACACATACTGGGAAGGACTCAGCCTTCTGTACTTGCAGAACATCCCTGCGAG
>JAABQR010000127.1 GCA_011391345.1 Methanobacteriota archaeon
GCTCCGCCCTGTGCGGGTCGGCGACTACGATGTGCAGGTCGGGGACATAGAACGGCGTGTCGTTGTTCCCCCCGTCCCACAGGATGACATCGGCCTCCTGTTCGGCCTGCCGGAGTATCCTCTCGTAGTCTACGCCGGCGTACACGATGATCCCCTTGTCTATGTGGGGCTCGTACTCCTCCCTCTCCTCGATCGTGCACTCGTGCTTGTCCAGGTCCTCGTATGTCGCGAACCTCTGCACCGCCTGCTTCTCAAGGTCCCCGTAGGGCATCGGGTGCCTGATCGCGACGACCCTCCGGCCCTTGGCCCTGAGGATGGTCGCAATCGCCCTCGTCGTCTGGCTCTTTCCGGAGCCCGTCCTCACAGCGCAGATAGCTATGATGGGCACCTTCGACTTGACCGCGGTCTGGTTCCCGCCCATGAGCCTGAAGTCCGCCCCGACCGCGTTGACGATGGATGCCTTGTGCATCACATCGACGTGCGCTATGTCGGAGTATGCGAAAACGACCTGCTCGGCCTTGTGCTTCTTTATAAGCTCCGGCAGGTCCTTCTCAGGATAGATGTCTATGCCTCTCGGGTACAGCTTCCCCGCGAGGCTAGCCGGGTACTTTCGGCCGTCGATGTTCGGTATCTGCGTCGCCGTGAACGCCACTACCTCGTAGTTGGCGTTGTCTCGGAAGTAGACATTGAAGTTGTGGAAGTCCCTTCCGGCCGCCCCCATTATGATGACTTTCGCTCGCATGCCTCTCACTGGTTCCGCGGTTATCGGTTGCGACGATATATGCCTTTCGTGGCAACGAGTTTGGTCAGTATCGCGTCTACCATGCAAAGGTATTCGTAAACGGATGATGATTCGTGGCCGATGCCGTACAGGAAGCCGTCGGATACCGAGATCCTTGACGCTATCAAGGATGCTCTCCGGAGGCACGGGATCATAAACTCGCAGAGGAAGTTCTCCGAGTTGGTCATGAGGGAGCTCCGGCGGCACGACCCCGACTATTCCGTCAGCGAGCCCAGGATACGGCGCCTCGCCCTCTCCAGTGGGCTTGTGACAATCGAGATGAGGGCCAGGGAGTCCGACGAGAAGACCTCAGCAGGGCTGTGTCCCGTGTGTGGAGGCCGGACGGAGAAGATACGGAACCTCACGGTCTACGGCGGCACTGTCACCCGCGGATACAGGTGCAAGGGCTGCGGCTATTGGACCGGGCTCAAGAGACGTGTGCCAACATTGTACATTTTCTCGCCCAAGTCGTGAGCTGCAATTCAACATCTTTATCTCAATGATTCGCTTATCCGCACGTGAGGAGTGACCATGACACTTGTGGACTTCGGCCGGATGGAGTCTGGTAAGATCAGGATCAGCCCGAGGATCGGCTCACCACTGGGCCTCGTCGACGGCAGCGAGGTCTTCAGCTCGATGTTCCGGTACGAGGCGGGGGACAGGGGCACGTTCGAGATAGTGCTGTCCCCGTTCGGCCCGGAGAACTACAGGGAGATAGCCTATGTCACGATCCATGTCAGGGACGAGCCAGGCGCCCTCGCTCAGGCTGCTCAGTTCCTGAAGACGAGGAACATCGACATACTGAACTCCGAGACGGTCAGCTCAATCCCGAACGTCATCATGGTCTGGGAGATGCTCGTGGACCTGTCGTTCTTCGGAGACTCGCTGACACTCAAGAAGGAGTTCGACGACGCGAAGCATTCCCGGGACGCGGGCCTGACCATGGTCGACTTCCTGAACGTGGAAAGCTCCAACCTGGCGACCAGGTACACCAGGGGTGCGGCCCCGGGTAGTGACAAGGTGAAGACCATGGCGCTCAGGAAGACCGAGAAGAAGGCGAGCACCCTCGCGGGAGGCATCTTCGAGCTGCCTCATGCATATGTCAACTTCCTCGGGAAGGACGCTGGGCCCGTCATGTTCGTCGCCGAGCCCGAGTCGTGGATACTGTCCGTCGTGTTCCTCAACGACGACTCACAGCTGCACAAGGTCAAGATCGACCTCCCTGACAGGCCGGGCGCGGTCTACGAGATCATGAATGTCCTGGGGGATCTGTCCATCAATGTATTGTCAGGCGGCACCAACGTCCTCGTGTATTACGAGCGCATGACGTGCGAGCTCGTCGTCGATGTCCGGTCGTCCGCTGTGAAGGGCAAGGCGGATATCGAGAAGACTCTCAAGGAAAGGGTCGCGGCGCTGGGTCCGCAGTTCTCGCTCACTGAGGTATCGTCCATCGCGCTGTGATGCTACGGGGCCTTCGGCTTCTGCTTGTCACAGATGTACGTGCCAGTCCCCGTCTCGACGATTGCGACCCCGTCCCCTGCTGTCAGGTCGTCCTCGCTCCAGCATGTGACCTTGGGGCCTTGTCCATCGACCTCTACGAGGACGAGAGCCATCGAGGCCTTGAAACCCTCGGGTGGAATCTTCAACCTGGTGGACGAGAGCACCACGCCAGTGTCCTTCCATTCAGCGTCAGAGGTGACCTTGCCGCACCTGGGGCATCTCGGCTTCGACGCCCGTGTGACGAACCCGCACCTGCATCTCTTACCCTTCACTCGGACTCCTCCGGCGCTGCCAGGGCGGACGATTCGTGACCCTTGCATTCGCGAGGCAGATGTGTCAGGTGACCGACTCCATTCCCATAATATCTTTTGCGCGTCGATTCTCAAATGCGAGAATGGCACCCTGCGAAAGAGTATTAAACGCCAGGAGTGTATTCCTCCACTCAGAACTGAGATTGGTGAGTCGCGGAAGGATCCCCCCAGTGTTGCTATGAACTGATAGCACCGCGACTCTCTCGCAGTACGGAGGCCAGCTCTTGGACCCCATCGAGGCATCACGGCTGATAATGGATACATATGCGGCGAAGATTCTTGTCGCGTGTGCCAGAAAGCCGAAGCACGCCCTCGAACTGAGCGCCAAGCTGAACATACCCATCGCGGCATGTTACAGGAGGATACACGCGCTCGAGAAGGCGGGACTCGTCAAAGGGGTCGAGAGGGCGCTGACACAGCAGGGGAAGAGGATAGTACTCTACCAATCCCAGCTCAAGAACGCCTACATCTTCTTCGAGGGAGGGAAGCTCAGGGTCCGGTTCCAGATGGTGACTGGGCAGACCCAGGACTTCGGAGGAGAATGGAAGGAGATCAAGCTGATAGAAGAGGAAGAGGAGGACGCGCTACCCGGCGGCCTGTTTAGGCCGAAGGAGCGCTGAACCCCTTTCGGAGCGTGCGAGGTACGAACAGGAGTTGAGCAAGATGGCTGAGGCTGAACAGACTGGTACGGCTACATTCCCGAGAGAAATGATCACGTTCCTGTCGAACCCTGGTGGGCACTCGCTCATAATCAGGGGTATGGCGGGCACGGGAAAGACCACTCTCGCGCTCCAGATGATCGAGGAGCTGGCTCAGGTCCAGCAGAGCTACTACATGTCGACGAGGGTCTCGGACCAGTCCCTCTTCAACCAGTTCCCGTGGCTCCTTGACAAAGTCAAGGAGGGCGAGATACTCAAGGCCAGGAAGAAGATGAAGAAGAGAGCAGACTCCGAGATGCAGGTCGAGAAGATCCTCCTCGGACTTGCCGCGATCAAGGGCGAGCTCAGGAGCGAGAAGGTGAAATCCCCCAGGAAGGAGCTCATGCGGCTAGAGGGGAACATCGAGGCTGGCGGGGAAGAACAGATTGCGGAGCCGACGGGTGAGAGCGAGCTGACCGTGACCGTCGGCGCGATGATGCCTGAGATAGAGATGGCATACGACGTCGTGGACAAAGCCCTGCCGGAGAGGACGCTCATAATCATCGACAGCATAGACGCGCTCGCCGAGAAGTACGGTTTGCAGCCGTCGAAGCTAATCAACGCGTTGCAGAGGGACCTGGTCGAGGGGTGCGGCACGAACATAGTCTATGTCCTCGAGACCCCGGACCCGCTCCTGGACTACCTGGGCGACGGGGTCGTCTACCTGTCCCTGAACAGTACCACTGGCAGGAGAATCAGGGAATTGGACCTGCTCAAGCTCAGGGGCTGCGAGATCAGGCAGCCTAAGTATGTGTACACGCTTCTGGGCGGAAGGGTCAGGACATTCGAGTACGGCCGGTACTCGAAGCCGGAGAGGCCGAATGCCTTCGAGCACATGGCGGACCCCGACAAGAAGCGCGTGTCCACAGGCAATGCGGACCTCGACGAGATGCTCGGGGGCGGCCTGAGGAAGGGCACCATCACCCTGATAGAGCTGGGCCAGGGGGTTCCCGTGGCCTCTTCGTCTTCGATTGAGAACGCAATCATCAGCAACTTCGCTGCCCAGGGCCGCGGGGTCGCTTGGCTCCCCACGAAGAAGACGGGAGCCGAGGTGGCGAGGGACGAGCTCGTGGGCTTCATCAAGCCTGAGGATTTCGACAAGAGCGTGCGGATACTCGAGCCCCATGCGGCCTCCGAGTCTCCGAAGCCGTACGCGGTCACACTCGAGGGAGAGGATGTCAAGGTCGACATCAAGTGGCAGGACATCCAGTATGCGCTCAAGGACACGAAGTCGCCGTACCTGTCGATCATAGGCTTCGACTCGCTCGAATCCATATACGGGTCGGGCGTCCTAGATGGGCTGATGGACTATCTATCGGCGCTGCTGAACAACGACGGCATGTTCGTCGCGACCGTCACGCCCTCTGTGAAGTCGACGAGCAGGCTCACGGACCTGGCGCACACCCACATAAGGATAGACAAGACCTCGGGCATCATGGTCGTCAGAGGGGAGGAGCCGTACACCGCCCCGCACGCGATGACCGACCCCGATCCCGGTGATTTCAGGCCGAACCTCGTCCCGATACTCTAGACTCGGTCGAATCTTCAGACGCGACTGCAGTTCAGAAATCGTACAAGGGGTTTGGGAGTTTGTGCTCTCAGCTCAGTGCTTGAAGAGCCTGAGCCCGCTGAACACCATCGAGATGCCGTGCTCGTCGGCTGCGGAGATGGCCTCGTCGTCCCTGACGGACCCTCCGGGCTGCACGATGGCGGAGACCCCGACCTTGGCTGCAGCATCGACGCCGTCCCTGAACGGGAAGAACGCGTCCGAGATGAGGATCGAGCCCTTCGCCTCGGCCCCGGCCTTCATGCCAGCGATGGTCGTCGCGTCGACTCGGCTCATCTGGCCAGCACCCACTCCGACGGTCCTCTCGCCCTTCACGAGCAGGATGGTGTTGGACTTGATGTGCCTGCAGACCTTGACCCCGAAGATCATGGCGTCCACTTCCTCGGGCGTCGGGACGCGCTTCGTCACGGGCTTCAGCTTCGTCCTGTCGAGCTCGGCGTACGGGTCCGTCTGAAGCAGTAGTCCGCCTTTGACCTTCGCCATGAACATCCTGCCATTCTCGCGCTTGATGGGCATGTTGGTCCTCAGCAGCCTGATGCTCTTCTTCTCCTCCAAGAGCTTCTCCGCGTCAGGGTCGTAGCCAGGCGCTATCACTGCCTCGACGAAGTGGCTTGAGATCTCCTTCGCGGTCTCGAGGTCTACCTGCCGGTTGAGGCCTACGACGCACCCGAAGGCGCTGAGAGAATCGGCGTTGTACGCGGTCCTGAACGCCTCGGCGATGGTGGCGGCGCTCGCGACCCCTGACGGGTTCGTGTGTTTTATCACCGCGGCCGTGGGCTTCTCGAAGTCAGATACGATTGCGAGCGCGGCGTCCAGGTCCAGGACGTTGCAGTACGAGATCTCCTTCCCGTGCATCTTCTCCGCCGCGGCGACGCTGAGTGGGGTCTGGTCGGACAGGTCCTTGTAGAACGCGGCCTTCTGGTGCGGGTTCTCGCCGTACCTGAGGTCGTTCAGTTTCTCGAACGACAGTGTAAGGTTCTTCGGGAGCAGCTCCCCGGAGAATTCCTTCCCCAGGTAGGATGCGATGGCTGAGTCGTACCTCGCGGTCGCCCTGAACGCCTCGAGCGCGAGTCTCTTCCTGGTGTCCTCAGAGAGCTTGCAGTCGTTCTCCCTGAGCTCAGTGAGGATCGTGCCATACTGCGCGGGGTCCACGACAACTGCTACTGCGGAGTTGTTCTTCGCCGCGGACCTGATCATGGACGGCCCGCCGATGTCGATGTTCTCGATCGCGTCCTCGAGCTTCACGCCAGGCTTCGCGACCGTGGATTCGAACGGATAGAGGTTGACGACCACGAGGTCGATCGGCTCGATGCCATGCTTCTTGATGGCCTCCATGTGCTCCGGCTTCTCCCTCATCGCGAGGAGTCCGCCGTGGATCGCTGGGTGGAGTGTCTTGACCCTTCCGTCGAGCATCTCCGGGAACTTAGTGACCTCAGAGACACCTACGACCGGCACACCGCTCTTCTCGAGGAGTGTTGCCGTCCCGCCAGTTGAGAGAATCTCTATCCCTAGCTCGGACAGACCCTTCGCGAATTCCGGGAGTCCTGTCTTGTCAGATACGCTGACCAAAGCTCTCTTGACCCTGCTCATTCAACATACGCTCCGATTTATGGCTTGCGCATACCTAGCCGCAAGGGGCATGAGGTGTGCGGCAAAGGTATCTTGTGGGCCGTTATAACCGTTTTCCTCATCGGCGTCAGGTCGTGTCTCGCTGATCCGTTCCCCTCACAGGTCCGTGCAGGTGCTCGCGCGTACGGTCTTTCATCTTCATCAGGGACGGCAGCGAAGCCGCGACCGTGGCCGCGACTATCGCTCCGCCGATCGCCAATGCGACCGGGTACCCCACCTCGTCGGACAGGACCGTCGCGAGAGGGGGCGCGACCGCGAATCCCAGTGATCCGAGGGCGTTGAAACCTCCCATGTATGTCGCGTGCTCGCCCTTCGGGGCGAGGTCTCCCAAGAGCCCGAGGCTCGCTGGAAGCAACATCGCGGCCAACGAACCTGATGCGATCATGAGTACGACCATCCCTGCCTCCCCCACATAGCCGAGGAGCCCAAGCATGAGTGCGTACGCGAACCCGCCGATTACGAGCATCAGCGTTCTGCCGTGCTTGTCTGAGAGCTTTCCGAACGGGTACTGGAGCAGCGCGAACGGGAGCAAGAACGCGGCCAGGTACAAGCCTCTCACGGAAGGTTCGGCGTCGAATTCGTAGGCCAGGTACAGAGGGAGCAGGAAGACGAGATACCCTGCGCTGAACCTCTCGGCGAAGCTGAACAGGAAGGAAGGCACGACCCGCCTATCCCTCACTATGAACCTGACCGCGGCCACGATTGACTCCGGCTTGCTCCTTATGGGCACGTCCTTGATCAGTACCAAGGCGAGGGCCGCGGCCACGAGGAACATCGCCGATGCGACATACAGGGGATAGAGCGGTCCGATGTCACCGACGAAGCCACCTACGGGCGCTCCGAACCCGATGCCGAGCGCGAGTCCAGTGCCTACGATGCCCATCGCTGCGCCGTAGTTGTGGGTGTGCGCGATATCCAGCGCCATGGTCATCAGCAGTGACCAGGCCATGACGGTGAGGGCGCCCTGAGCGAACCTCAGCGCAAGGAGGGTCGTTATGTCCGGCGCGAGGCTCATGGTGTAATAGAGCAGGGCGGACCCGAAGAAGCCGACCACGATGAAGATCCGCCTCTCTCCGCGCTTGTCGGATAGGATGCCCCATACGACTCCGAAGATTATGTACGCGACCATCTCGACAGTCACGAACAACGATGCCATGGTCGCGCTCGAGTCGTACCTGTCGATTATGACCTCCTTGAGCGAGGGCACTATGAACGTCAGGTTGAACATCGCCAGGAATGTGAGCCCAGCTATTATCACGATGGGGCGGGTTGCAGCCTTCATGGTCTTGCTCCCAGCGTCGCATTCATATGATCACGTTACAGGGAAAGCCGCCGCCGTTCATCATGGTTGCGCTTGCGCGGTCAGGGGCGCGCGGAGGCGAGGCCGAAGCCTCTCCTCACCGCCCTCTTGGCCAGGTGGAACGGCAGGTTGCCGCTCTCCGCCATGAGGTCGTGGAATCTCCTCTCATCGAAGCGCCCTCCGAGCTCAGTCACGAGGTTCCTCTTCAGGTCGAGGACCATCTGCCGGCCCGTGAGGTACGATAGCCCGTACCCGGGGGTCTTCGAGAAACCGTACACCTCGTCCTCGGCGACCTTCCTGGACGAGTTGGTCTCCTTCATGAACATCCCGACCATCTCGTCGAGTGAGGCTTCGCCTCTCGCGAATTTCACGTCGTATATTATCCGGCACGCCCTCCAGATCGCATAGTCGAGCATCGCGTGCCTGTCCGCGAGCGTCGTCCTGAATCCCTTCTCCAGCATCATCGTCTCGCAGTACATCCCCCACCCCTCCTGAGTCTCCCATGACGGGGTGATCGTATCAGGTTCTATCAGCATCAGAGAGAGCTGGTGCATCCAGGGTTTCTTGTTGGAGACGACGCCCTGGTGGAAATGGCCAGGGTACGCCTCATGCACAGCCAGGTTGGCGATGGATGCCCTGGAATACAGATTCTGGAGCGCCCCGCTGGGGGCCCTCGTCAGCAGGAGCACTCCCTGCTGCCGTTCCTCGAAGGGCGCGGCCATCTCAAGCGCGGCAGTCGGTATTATGCTGGCCATGAAGCTCGGCGTCTCCACGATGTGGAGCTTGGCGTCATAGTCCATGGTCGCGATGCCGTTGTCGATCATGAACTGTTTGGCCCGCTCCACCTCTTTGATGGTCTCGGTGAACGCGTCGTCGAATGTCGCGGGCGCATCGGCTCTCATCATCGCGACGGCCGCCTCGGGGCCTTTCCCGGGCGTCATCATCGCCGAGACCTCGTCCCTCTCCGTCTTGAGGCTTCTCACGGAAGCCTCTCCGAAGGCGAGGATCTGGTCGGCGCTGAGCTCGAAACCCCTGGTCCTGAGCAGTTTGTCCAGGTTGTCAGAGCCCATGGCGAAGTCCGAGACCGCATGCTCCTCAAGGTTCTGCAGCCAGTCCAAGTGTTCTTTCAGCGCCTCGTTCGCACGCGCAACGTTCTTGGAGAGGTCCGCCGCGATGCGGTCTGACACGTCCATCTTGAAGTGGTCTCCCAAGAACCTCAGGAACTTGGGGAGACCCCTTGCGGATTCGATGGACATATGGGTCCAATGCTTGACCGGCTTCCCGGGATTGAACCTCGTCCTGAACTCCTCGAGGTACCTGGGCATCTCCCCTATCCTCGATGATATCCAAGTGGCCTTCTTCTCGGTCGTGGCGTAATCCCTTATCAGCATGAGCAGAAGGGAGCCCCCGGGGACCTCGGTCGCCTCTGGGGACATCCGCCACAGAGGATAGTCGTCGATCGCGAACCTCTGGAGCGCTTCGCTCATCCGGAGGACCTCGAGAGAGATGACCTGGTCATCGTCGAGTTCATCGGAGCCAGCGACCTTCTCGGCCTTCTGCAGCCACGATGTCAGCACCTCCGCGGTCTCCTCGAGTCGTCTGAAGCCCCCGTGGGGGAGCATGCCATCGTATGGGTCATGGATACCGAACCTGGTGCCAGTGTCAGGGTTGACCCTGAACAGCTCTCTGACCCTCTCGTTGTTGAGCGCGTCGAACTCCTCTGAACTCATTTTCCCGGTCCCCCTCATTCGATTGAAGGCCTGGGCAGCAGCCCGGCCTCCTCGACGATCCTTGGCACCATCTCCTCCCACATGACCGCCATGATGTGGACCCCATGGACTCCCTTGATCGCCTTCAGGGTCTCTATCTGTTCGACGCACAGCTTGATGCCCTCCTCCTTGGAGTCCTTCGCGTTCTTCATGCGGTCGATAATCTGGTTGGGCACGATCATGCCAGGGACCTTGTTCTTCATGTACCGGGCAGCGCCAGCGGTCTTCA
>JAABQR010000128.1 GCA_011391345.1 Methanobacteriota archaeon
ACGGGGTCCTGATAAGCAGGCTCTTGGACGCCCTGGACACATGCACTGTCGGATATGTGCCCGTCTACCCGGGCGACGTCCACGTCGACGCCCAGAGCATGGTCATGTGGATAACGAGTCTGATGCACACATCCAAGCCGAGCTACGGGAGCAGCGGCGACAGCGTCGAGTTCGAGCTCATGCTCCGCGTCTCGGAACTCCTCCTGGGGGACAGGGAGCTCCTCAAGAAGACGCCACTGTTCCCGGGCTACATCGACCCAATCAGCCCGCTTGGACACGACAAGCACATGCTCGAGACGCTCCTGAAGTATGCGGAGATGGACCTGCCGGTCTTCATCATGGTCATGGCGCTCGCGGGAGGGACCGCACCCGCCTCCCTGGCGGGCCTGCTCGTCCAGCAGAACGCCGAAATACTGAGTTCGATAGCGATAGCGAAGTGCGTCACGAAGTCCCCCAAGGTCGTATACGGGTCCGTCTCGTGTCCTCTGGATATGAGGTCAGGCATCGCCGCGACAGGCGCACCCGAGTTCTCCCTCATGGGAGTCGGCACCGTCGAGCTCGCCAGATTCTACGGTCTGCCGAGCGACATGGGCGTTCAGAGCGACTCGAAGATGGTCGATGCACAGACCTCGTACGAGAAGACTCAGGCGGCGCTGATGGCAACTCTGGCCGGAGCGGATTTCGCCGAACTCTTCATGGGTTCTACGGAGGCGTTCAACGCCTTCTCCCCGATCCAGCTCATAATAGACGATGAGATCGCCTCGAATGTGCGCAGAATATCGGCTGGCATCCTGGTCGATGAGAGCACGCTGTCTGTGGATGTCATCGGCAAGACTGGCCCTCAGGGCAACTATCTGAAGAGAAAGGAGACGATGACCCAATTCAGGAAGGAGCATCACACAGCCAGGCTCTCGGACAGGTCGACAAGGCAGCAGTGGGTCGCCAAAGGGGCGAAGAGCACAGATGCGCGTGCGAAGGAGCGCATGTATGAGCTCCTGAAGACACACACGCCCGAACCGCTGGAACCCGATGTGAGCAAGGGCATGGCCGCCCTTCTCAGGGAGTATGCGAAAGGGTTCGACCCGAGACGGCTCGAGTACCCCTGACTGGCTGATGTTGGAGAATGAAGATCGGTCGGCCGAGGGAGGGGGAGCCTCCGCTGTATGCCGATGATCGCACTAGCCGTCAGTGCGAGTTCCGGGCACCTCGCGCGTCGGCGGGCTTATTCCGCCGTCATCGCCAGGGCCCAGAGGAACTCGTCCCAGTCCGTGTCGTCCACCATGTCGAGGTTGCTGGTGCGGTAGTTATCGTACAGCTTGTCCCCGCTTATGGTGTAGTATATGGACATCCCGAATGACCGGAGGCACATGTCCGCGTCGGGCGTCACATATTCGAACCACAGGATCGTGTCGTCAAGCAGTCTGAGGGCCTCAGCGGTTTCATCGCTCAGGTCCGGTATCTTCTCGCCGAGCAGTGTCATGAACCACCCGATGTCAGTGAACGGGAACGCTTCGCCATGGAACTGTATCTGTGGCGTCTGCGATTCCGAGGACTCTATCGGCCCGCGGAGGTAGTACTCCTCGGTCAGTGGCACGAGAGCTGCAGCCAACGGGTCTATGCCGTTGATAACGAGGTCCTCGACCTTTGTAAGGTCAAACACGCCCATGCTCGTGTAAGGGAACCCGCCCAAGCCAGCGCCCAAGCATATGGTGTAGAAATCGACATATGTCGAGGCAGCCAGTTCGCTCACGGCGTACGGGCTCCTGTCGGTGCCGTCGATTCCGCCCAGCCAGGCCGTGTAGTCCCAGCCGTCCCCGGGCACTGTTGTGATTGACGCTACCATGTATTCGGCCAGGTACCTGTTCTCATAGGCTATCTCGATCATGCCCATGAAGCATGCGTCGTAGCCGATGACGTCAAGGTCGACGCCAGAGTCTTCGATGCCCTTCTGGACCTCGTCCATGATCAACCTGTCCGTGCTCCCCGTGGGTGTCAGTGAACCCTCGTCGTAGCACACGCCCCACCAGCCGCCTCCGTGGTCCCAGAGGACGAGCATGTAGTTGTCAGCAGGGGCGAATGTGGTGGCGGTCTCGATGCAATATGTCAGACTCTTCGGGTCACCCATGTTCAATTCACCAGGGCAGCCGCCCGCGACATCGTCGCAGTCGCAGATGCTAGGGAAACCGTTCGCGTCGAAGTGCGTCACACCGTCCCCGAAAGAGTACCAGTGTGTCCCCTCGACTATGTCTATGGTGTCCATCAGGACCACGACGTTGATGCCGTCAAGCGATCCGACGGCCTCCATCTCTTGAAGGTCACCCACAGCCGCGAGCTGCAGGTTGTTATCCGCAGCCAGGTACACGATTATGGTCCAATCCTCGTCGGCCAGCGGAACTTCCGGTTCTGCCGGCGGATTCAAGAAGCTGTCCGGCTTCGCGACGGCGAACGCATTCACCATCGAAAGCGCAGTCACAATCAGCAATGCCGCTACAATTCTCTTCGAATAGTCTGTTCTCATAGACTCCCCCTCACTGGCCCCGACTCCGACTTTCCGCTAAATAAGCGTTTCGGTCAGTCAGTATGATCTCTTGGACTCTAGGGCAGGGTTCGTGGAATGCGGCCAATCTGTAATCCTCTGAGGGCGTCTCGCGGAGCCCCGACCGACAGCAGGTATTCATTTCGCGGAGGCATAGGGGGAAGGCGTCTTAGGGATCCGTGGGCGAGTGACGATGAGTATCAAGGTGTCATTGCAGGACTTGGAGGACGGCCGCTTCGGTCCATATATGCAGAGCAAGAAGAACCGCGTGTTCAGGACATCTGTCGGCGGAAGAGAATACGTCGTGAAGGTCTTCAGGGACGAATGGAATGAGCGAGCTCGAGCCGAGTTCGGTGTGCTGTCCGAATGCCGTGAGAAGGGAGTCCCTGCGCCGTTGCCGGTCGCCCTATTCGAAGGTGCTATAGTGATGGAGCCTCTCGAAGGCCGCTCCGTAGCAGAGATATTCGATGAGATGTTCTCCCACTCGTTGGGCGCCGACATATCTGATGCTCAAAGGGAACTCGCGGACAACCTGGCCAAGTGGCTGTCATCTTTCCACGTCGCATTTGATTTCAGGCTTGCTCGCGGGGATGCCATTCTCAAGAACTTCATCATTACCCAGTCCGGCGTCTGTGGCCTCGACTTCGAGGAAGTCACACCATCAGACACACTAAACGACCTGGGGCAGTTGTGCGCCAGCGCACTCACGACCGACCCCGTCTTCACCGCATCGAAGACCTCCTTCGCAAGGCATCTCGCGAGTTGTTACTGGATCCATTCTGGGCGGAACCGTGCGGACGAGCTCGCTACGGCCGTGTCGACCGCTATCCGATATTACGCTCCCTTCAGGTCGAACGGGAGCGAACTCATGCGATACGCGACTAGGATCGAGAACGGCGAGCTGAGGGTCGGATGATCAGACGGCTTGGAGCGACGGACACCTTGTGACCAGGAATGTCACGCCCACGAACACGGCTGAACTGGCCAGGAACGCGACGTCCCATGCGGTCATCCTGATGGGCCGGAGCTGGGTCCTGGTCTTGTGCATCCCGAAGCCCCTGCCCGTCATGGATGCCGTGATGGAGTTGACTCTGGACATCGCCGTCATGAGCATCGGCATGGTCGTGTACCTCGCGGACCGCGCAATCCCCTTGATACTCCGGTCGAGCCTCATCCCCCTAGTGACCTGCGCCTCCCTGACAGTGGCTAACTCGAACTGGAACACCGGCACGAACCGCATGGAGAGAGCTGGCAGGAAGGCGTATCTGTAGGGGAACCCCGCGGTCGTAAGGGCGGACGATAGCTCAGAGGGTGAGGTCGTCGCGACGAACACCCACGACATCATGATCAGACTGAGGAACTTGCCGGCTATCGACACGCCGTCATAGACGCCGCCTGTCGTGACCGAGAACACCGACCAGCTCGCGAGATCATCTCCGGAGTGGTTGAATAGGATCTGTGCCAGGAAGATGGCCACGGCAAAGCCGATGATGCCTCTTGTGACGAGCCCTCGCGCGTGGAAGTATTCCTTGGCTACGAGCACGCACACGACTATCACGGACATGTGGATGGGGTCGACCACCAGGAGAACGAGTATGGAGAACATCACCAGCAGGAGCGCCTTTGTGATGGGGTTCAGCCTGGAGGTGTCGTCGTCAGAGCGTCCGATTGTCATCGAGCCACCTCGCCGAACAATTCCATCCATTCGCTTTCCCGTACACTGCTCACAGGGCCGGCTCTGACGACTTTCCCGGCCCTCATGAAGACGACATCGGTGCACGAGGTCTTGGCGAACTGGACGTCGTGCGTGACCACGACGACCGTCTTGCCAGCCCGCTGGAGGTCTGCTATCATCCCTCGGATGGCCTCTGCGTTCTTTGCGTCCTGTCCCGAGAACGGTTCGTCCATGAGGATCATCCTGGGGCCGTGGGAGGACGCCGACCTGATGTTCACCCTCCTCTTCTGACCGAAGCTGAGGCAATGGGGGTGGACGAACTTTCTGACCTCTTCGGATGCCTCGAACCCCTCGACGGCCTTCAATGCCTCGTCCTTTGATGTGTCGTAGTTCTGCGCGGCGAAGAGTATCTCCTTCTCGACCGTTCTCTCGAAGACTTGATGGTTCGGATTCTGGAAGACGAACCCGACATCCCTCCCGAGGGTCCAAGGCTCCGTTCTCACGTCCTTGTCTTGGACATGTCCCAGCACGTCGATGCTTCCGGACTGAGGGGTCAGTAGTCCCATCAGATGCCGGAGGAGCGTCGTCTTACCGGCTCCGTTCTCCCCCATGAGCGCAACGACCGCACGGTCTTTGAGGTCGAAGGTCACATCATCGAGGATCTTCGCGCCATCCACTCCATACGATAGTCCTTTGACCGAGACAACTGCCAGGTCGCCCTTCGGGGACATCGTCGTCGACGGTGGCGCATCGGCGATCCCTATGCGGTCTGCGAACACTGGGTCGTCCCGTTCACAGTCAAACACCAGCCTCCCCTTCTCCATGACCATGACCCTGGATGCGAGGTCCTTGAACCCTCCTGGTCGATGCTCGACGACCACGATGGTCATCTCCTTCTTGCGTCTCAGAGCATCTATGACGCCGACGACATCGGAGACAGACCGCGGATCGAGGTTCGATGTGGGCTCATCGAGGATGAGGAGCTGCGGTCTGACCGATAGCATCGATGCTATCGCGACCTTCTGCTTCTCGCCTCCGGAGAGCGTGGAAAGCTTCCTGCTGATGAGGTGGGTCGCTCGCACGTTCGCCAGAGACTCGTCCACGGCCATCCTGATGCTCGTCCTTGACATGTTCAGGTTCTCTGGTCCGAAGGCGACCTCTTCCTCGACGGTCTCGGTGCAGAACTGCGTCTCAGGATCCTGCTGCACCATGCACGCGACGCTGGAGACGGCGGTGGCGTCTTCATACACCCTTCCCCCGATCCGCACCTCGCCCCTCTTCTCCGCGGGTATGATGTCTGGAATGAATCCGCACACGGCCTGCATGGCTGTCGACTTGCCAGAGGCTGAGTCGCCCATGAGAAGGACGAACTCTCCGAGGTCGATATGTAGCGAGAGGCCGTCCACTGCGGGCTTAGACCTGTTCTCATACCTCACGTAGAGGTCCCTGACGTCGAGCATCTACCTCACTTCGACCGAAACGACGTCCTCCACCCAGTATGCCCCCTCGTAGTTGGCGGCGACTATCCTGAACAGCTCATTCTCTAGGATGATGATGAGTCCGTCGTCAGCCATGACATCGTCCAGTTCGAACATGGCATAGTAACCATCCCGGCCAGTGACCACGACTTCTGTGGCAGCTCCATCAGGTCCCGCCTCAGTCACGATGTCGCGCAGGGGGATTCCCGTGTAATCTCTGGGATCGACATAGGTCACGCTTCCTATCAGTTCCGCGTTGACGGTGACCTGCAAGTCGCCGAAGTCCTCGTATCGGAATGTGTACGGATCCGCCACGGCGCCGGAGACTTCGATTGTCCCCTCCTCCGTGAGCTTGAACACGAAAGTGAAGTAGTACACCGCGCCGACCGTGAACGCTGACAGGAAGACCGTGGCGGCGATGACCGCCATGAGCGCCTTGCGCTTCTCGGCCTTCCCCTTGATCCACACACTCTCATCGACATTCGGGTCGTCAACTACGACCTTCCTCTTGCCGAGTATCATCCCTGATAGCTCGAGCGACTCGAGCATCTCCAGGACGAGCCATCCCCCGAAGATGATGCCCGAGGCGGCTCCCAGCATGCAGAGCATCGCGACCAGGTACAGGGGTATGCCAGAGAAGAAGAACAGCTGGAACACGATCACATTCGATGCGGCGGAGAAGCCCCCCGCCAGCGCATAGAACATCGGGCTCCTGTTCGCCTTGGCCTTGTCGTTGAACAGGATGATGTCAGGTATCAGCCCCTGGATCAACGAGACGATGACTATGACGATCCCATGCGTGCTACCGAGGAAGAGTTCGATCACTCCCTTCAGGAGCCCCGTCACTGTGGCCGCCCCCTTCTTACGCGTGATGCCGAGGGCTAACATTATCCATATCACATGCAGTCCTGCCAAGAACTGGCCAGCCCCGAACGGAACGCCGATGATGTGATTGACCATGTTGCCGAGATATCCGATGTATGTCGACAGCACTCCACCGAGCGCCGAGAGCAGTGCGATGGTCACGAGGTCCTTCGTGGAGAAGTAGTGCTTCCTCATGCTGCTGCCTCCACGGTTATAGTGAACGTGTTCTTCACCCATCTCGCGCCCGCGGATTCGTACACCGAATACCCCTGTCCTTCGTATGAGGTGAGTTCGCAATCGGAGTTGCTGTACAGACCATCCTCTGGTAGCATGGCTATCCGTGGGCCCTCAGTCCATGTGGGTGCCAGCACTCCGTCTAGTTCGATAGAGACTATCATCTCCCCCTGCAGATTCAGCCAGGTCGCATCTGGGTACGCGTTTAGGAAGCCGAACTCCTGGAGATATCCGTCGGCAGCGGCGATCGTCAGCAGGTCTCCCTCGGCCATGCCACCGACGAGCTCAAGCAGGTCCCGGACGAGGACGCCCCTGTAGTGCCCCTGCCCCGCGATGTTGCCGTACAGATTCTCGTATGACGAGTCGTCCTCCTTGAGGTTCATGAGCATTAGGTCCTCGTATGTGATGTCGAGGGTCGAGCCATCCTTCCCGATGACCTGCACATATGGCGACGAAGGCGGGGCGTAATCGAGGTCGACCTTCTCGTGGGAGAAGCCGGTCTCATCAACGGTCACGATGACGATGTGATGGACGCCGTCGACCAGGGTCCCACCCGCGCCGCCAGTGATGATAAGGTCGGTGCTCTCGACTTGCATGTAGTTGAATGCATGGATATGGCCGGTGAACACGGCATCAACATCCTCTTCGAGCACGAACTGCTGTACCCTGTCGCAAGAGGCATCATCGAGCGTGTGGTTGTCTCCGAACGGGTCGTAGCTTGGCATGTGCGTGACCACGACCTTCCTTTCAGCCCCGGTGAGAGTCTCCCTCAACCAATCGATCTCATCCTCGTCGATCACCTGGTCAGATGAATCGACGGATGCGAACCTTACTCCCGAGTACTCGAAGCTGTACGTCGAGGATCCGAACCTGGAGGTATACTCATCGCCCCCGTCGAGCTTGACGTCATGGTTCCCAGGGGTCGTGAGGACGGGGATCGTGATGGCTCCCAGGGTCGATTCGAATGCGTCGAACTCAGACGGTTGTCCCGAAGGGGTCATGTCTCCAAGGTGGAGCACGAATTCACATCCGTCGACATGCTCCAGTGCCTCTGCCAGTATTCCGTTCTGCCCTTGGCTGTCTCCCATGACTGCGAACTTGAACGACTCTTTGACCTGTGCTGAGATACGCAGCTCCGTCTCGGGACCTTGTACGGTGCAGGATATGTTCGACCCGTCCGTCGTGGCCGGGTCATCACTACCGGAAAGTGTGGAGTTTGGGAAGCAGTTCGTGAAGGTCACCTCACCTTCGAAGCCGTTCAGGGTGAGCGTGACCTCCGGTCCCAGACACCTGACCGTGAGGGTGTCGGAGGTCTGGGACAGTATGTCGCCGCCGACGGCCTCCACGCTCTCTCGGAGCATGGGGAGGCCTAGACCAGCCAGTATCACAAGCGCGCTGGCCGCGACGGCTATTACCGTCCAAGTCCTCTTCTCACACATCTCCATGGTCTGGTCTCACGCGGGCAGTCCTGTCAACTCGATCGTTGCGACGGACATGATCATCTGCGATCCGAGCAGGTATTCGCTCGTGAGCTTGAGCGGGTACTCATCGTCGGTCAAGGCCGTCCAGTCGAGCATGAACGCGACGACGAAGCTGTCGTTGTACGCTACGTCGTCTATCGAGAACGTCGTGTCGTAGTCATCCGTTGCGATGACATTCACATCGTATCCAGCCTCCGCGAGAGTATCGTTGAACTCATAGTGGTACAGATCCTCGCCGTCGACCGCCGCGACCAGCACCCAGAGCGGTATGCCCGCGTATGTGTGGTCCACCAGCTCATCGTCCGTGTAGTTGTGGTACGTCGCGTGCCATCCGCCGTAGTTCGTGTAGTTGAACCATGACCCGTGCAGGCCTGAGTAGTAGACGGACGCGAAGGTCTCAGCGCTGAGAGTCACCGTCCTGGTGCCGATGATGGTGAGTTCCCAGTCAGGAACAGGCTGGAGCCCCTCGAGGGATATATTGACCACTTGACCGACCTTCATGCTGCCCGAGAGCCAGTCTCCAACGACCCTGAGCGGCCACTCGTCGCCCGGCAGCGGCTCGCCGTCCAATCTGTTGGCAACGATGATGGTGTCGTTCCTTGCGACCTGCATCGATGTGAATGTCTTGTTATAGCCGTCAGCAGCGGTGACCCTCACAGTGTATCCGGAAAAGGCCAGGAGGTCGTTGAACAGGTACTCAGTGTCGGGCCCGTCTGCGCCGTCAACCGCTGATACGAGCGTCCAAAGGGCGACGCCCGTGTAGGTGTGCGTCCCAGTGTCATTCTCGAAGGACCAGCTAGCCGCATGGTAGTCGCATGATGCGACGGACTCGAAGGTCGGCCTGTCCATTTCATAGACCGTCGTGCCGTTTAGCTCCAATATGTACTCCCGTACGGGTGACAGCACATTCACCGTGCGGACGTACTTGGCCCAGAAGTGTCCGTCCGTGATCGGCTCGCTGTCGTCAATGATGGCTATGCGCAGGACCATGTCTACCAGGGGTGATCCGTCCTGCGCATATGCCACGACCATCGTGAAGTCGTCGAACCCCAGGGATGTCCCTGCGGAGTCGTATTGCTCGAAAGTGCCGTTCTCGACCTGCGAGTAGTTGTAGGTCATGGTGTAATCGTCGGTGGCGACCACCTCGACGGAGTAGTCGTCACCCGAGTACACCAGGTCAACGAGGTCCTTCAGAACCACGCCGGTGAATTCGAACGGTCCTTCGACCGTTCCTGTCGACTTGATGAAGCTGCCGTTCAATGTGAGAGACTCCAGGTTCTTCAGCTCGTACATCGTGAGGTCGACCGTCGTTGTGCCATCGACCGTGAGGACGACATCCTGCTCCTGCAGCTCGCCGATCTCGATGCTCGAGACCAACTTGACCCAGAGCGACCCTGCCGAAGTGAGCATCTCGAACTCGGGCGCGTCCG
>JAABQR010000129.1 GCA_011391345.1 Methanobacteriota archaeon
CGGGTCCGTCGGGCAGCCCAGGGATGGTGACCCCAGAGGCAGCTTCGCCATCGTGAACACCGAGAAGATGGATTGCGAGATCGTCAGGTTCGAATATCCCGTGAAGGAGGCGGCCGACGCGATCTTGTCCGAGGGTCTGCCCCGCATCCTGGCCGAGAGGCTGCCCGTCGGACGATAGGGCAAGGATTCTTATCGTTTGACGGACGCTATGAGCGTTCGTGGACCTGGAACCAGTACCGGACGTGCCCGCGCTCAGGATGAAGGGTGAGGGAGGCTGGATCGTCGTCGCGGACCTCCATGTCGGCATCGAGGTGCAGCTGAGGAGGTCCGGGTTCAGCATCCCCTCCCAGATGCCCAGGATGATGACCTCGCTGGAGGCGCTCGCGGGAAGGGCGGCCGATAACCTCATGATACTGGGCGACCTCAAGCACAGGATACCCAGCGTGGGTCACCGGGAGGACAAGGAGATCAGGGAGCTCCTTGGCAGGATGCTCGAGGTGTACCGGAGGGTCGTGCTCGTCGCCGGGAACCATGACGGAGGGATCTCATCCGCCCTTCCTGAAGGATGCGAGGCGCTGAGCAGCCGGGGCACGAGGGTTGGAAAGGTCGGCTTGTTCCACGGACACGTATGGCCCTCCGAGCAGGTCATGGAGGCTCAGCAGGTCGTGATGGCCCATGTGCATCCGGCTGTGCTGATGGTCGACTCGCTGGGCACGAGGAGCACTGAGAAGTGCTGGGTGAGGACGAGGCTCAACGAGGAGCGAGTCAAGGAAAGATATGGCTCATCCCCGGGACAGTTGGTGATCGTCCCTGCCTTCAACCCGCTGTTGACGGGGACGCCCGTGAACTCGGACAAGGGCTCCATGCTCGGCCCATTCTTCAACAACGGCCTCGTCGAGATGCGGAGCATGAAGGTCCACCTACTCGACGGGACGTACCTGGACCGGCCCGCGAGGCTCTCCAAGCCGAGGCGAGAGTGAAGGTCACTTCTTCGGCCTGTCGAAGAAGATGTTCTTGCCAGTCGCGGACAACGGGATCCCGTGGACCACGTTCGCCTTCGACATCCCCAGGCGGAGCGCGGACACGCCTATCCTGTACATGACCCTGTTGTCCACGTTGTGGTCCGATGCGGCCTTGACCGCCGAGCCAAGGGCGATGCCATGGTCCAGCGCCCGCAGGAAGCAGTTCGGTCCCTTGAAATCTCCGTCGCTCGACTTGCTGTTGAACTCCTCGCAACTCGAGAAGCCGCATGCGCCACAGTCCAGCCCCGCGCCTTTGTGCGGGAGCAGGCCCACAAGCACGACCGCGTCCGAGTCGAGCACGTTCTGTCCGTCGCGCTCGAACCCCTGGATACCTCGCTCCTTTGCCACCTGCAGCATGTCGTTCCCGAGGGCGACGCGCTCCGATTCGGACAGCAATCTGACCTCGATGAAGTCCTGTCCCACGGCCTTCGGCGCGGTCCTCGCCGAGAGCGCCATGAGATCGCCGACGAACCTGACGGTCTCCTTCATGGACATGTGAGGGGAATCACCCGGCCGGAATTTATATGCGTTGCAGACAATCAGCCCTCCCTGGAGTGAGTGGGGTTGAACATCGTTCCCATCATCTGCGTCGCGATGGTCCAGATCCGGAAGGGGCGGAAGGACGGCCCAAGACTGATCAAGGTCGCGAAGGGACAGATACGGCGCGCGGCGTCGAGGAGGATGAGGGTCCACACGCACCCTCAGGTCAAAGCCGTCAGGATCAAGGGCCAGACGAAGTGCGATGTCTGCCTCGGGGTCATCAAGAAGGACCTCCCGAGCGTCCTATGCGGCTGCGGCAAGCAGTACCATAACTCGTGCGCGGTGAGGGTGGTCAACTGCCCCGTGTGCGGCCGGGAGCTCGGATTCTCGAAGCAGAAGCCCCACGTGGTCGATTCAGACATGCCCATGGTCAAGCCCATGCCGCTCTCCAGGGACGACAAGTTACTGCTCCTGGAGGAGAGGTTCCTGCTGGGCGAGATCACTGAGCGGACCTACCTGTCCATCAAGGAGCAGGTCTCGTCCGCGCCGGACGAGGCCACGTTCTGCAGCGTGTGCGGCCGTAGGCTCATCGATGGTGAGACTTGCGATTGCACGATGTACGACCGCAGGCTCCAGTGTCCCGAGTGCGGGAACATACTCGGGGAGGAGGACCAGTTCTGCAACAGGTGCGGCGTGGTCTTCTCCACGGATTTCAGGCTCGACCTCTACCAGTGTCCCGAATGCGGACGGGTCGTCTCCGAGGGGCAGAACTCGTGCGCATGTGGGGTGCTCCTGGTCGGCGAGGGGAACATGATATGCCCCGGCTGCAGGAAGGAGATCCCGGAATCATCCAGCACCTGCCCGTTGTGCGGCAAGTCCCTCGTGGAGAACATCACCGAGTGCCCAGCATGCGGGAGGCGCATCGACAAGGACGCGTTCGCGTGCCTGTGCGGGGTCGTCTTCTCGGACAGGGTGAGCGGGGCCGAGTGCTCCCTCTGCGGCTCCGGGGTCGACCTCCATGACAGGTTCTGCCCCAAGTGCGGCGCGAGGTTCGCGGACGAGCCGAGGCTGGAGGGGAAACTCGAAAGGAAAATCAAGGTTTGAGGTGTGCCCGGTCGCGGGCACACGCTCATTGGAACGGTTTGTGTCAGGCAGAGCTCATCTGATGAAGTCTATGCCAGATTCGTCTCCGGAGCCGTAGGACCTCTGCGACTGCCCTCTCGGGGCGCCGCGCGCTGGGGCCTCGTCGCCGCCGTGGTTCTTGCTCATCAGCATGGACGACTTCGCGCCCGTGACGATCAGCAGAACCTTGACCTCGCCCTCGATCGACGGGTCTACGCTGCAACCCCAGATGAGCCTGGCGTGCTTGTTGATCCTCTCGCCGACGACCTCGGCAGCCTTCTGAGCCTCGGACACGGTCATGTCTGGGCCGCCAACGACCCTGATCAAGGCGCCCTTCGCCTCGCCGAGGTCTATCTCGCCCAGCAAGGGGGAGTTCAGCGCCTCGTCGATGGCGCCCTGGATGCGGTCCTCCGGATCGGATTCATCGGACTCGCCCATGCCCACGAAGGCGACCCCGCCCTCGTTCATGACGGTCATGATGTCGCTGTAGTCCAGGTTGACCAGGCCGGGCTTCGTGATGATCTCGGTAAGGCCCCTGATGGTCTGCATGAGTATCTCGTCCGCGACCTTGAACGCCGCGTCGACGGGCAGCTTCGGCACGAGCTCCAGCAGCTTGTCGTTGGGTATGACGATGGTCGTGTCGCAGAGCCTCCTGAGCCTCTCCAGGCCGTCGAGCGCGTTGTCCATCCTGACCTCGCCCTCGGCCTTGAACGGCAGCGTGACGACCCCGATTGTGAGCGCCTTCAGCTCCTTAGCGAGCCTGGCGGTGTAGTGGGCCGAGCCCGTCCCAGTGCCGCCTCCCATGCCTGCCGTGACGAACACGATGTTCGCGCCATTCAGGAAGTCCTTGATCTCGCGCTCGTTCTCCTTCGCGGCGGCCTCGCCGACCTGTGGTATCGCGCCAGCGCCCAAGCCGCGCGTGATGTTCTTACCTATCAGTATCTTCTTCGGCGCGTGTATGGCGAGCAGGTGCTTCGCGTCAGTGTTGATAGCGCAGAGCTGAGCGCCCGATATGCTCGCCGCGACACACCTGTTGATCGTGTTCGAGCCAGCGCCGCCGCAGCCGATGATCTTGATGCTGACATCCAGCTGTTCCGCGATCTTCGCAATCTCTTCGTCGTCCGCGGTCATTTGCGCAGGCTGAGCTACCTGTGCTTGAGCGGGCTGAGGAGACTTCCCAATCAGTTCTTCTACATCTTTTCCTAGTGCGTCTTTGACGAGCGATTTCGGCATGAATGCACCCCATAAGGCTGTATAAGTAATCAGTAAACTCGAATATAAACATTCTTAAGGCTGGTCCCGAGCCAGTGAAACCACCATAAAGCCCGATTCGACGACGGGACACGCGCATGCTTCGCATGCGATGACCCTCGGACGACACCCGGTGTGAGGGGGGAGAGCAGGCAAGGGAGCGAGCAGAGGACCACCTTGCGGGACGGGCGGATGAAGCATCCTTGGACATGTCCGCGCAGCGTCCGAGGGCCTCAATCCCGTGCATACTGGCGCGGGAGGATTGATTTAAATAGTCTGGTGATTATTTACTTTCTCAGAAACATCTTAGGATGGGATGACGAAATGAAGTCACTTATAGACGATGCTCTCGAGATGCATGTGATGGAGAAGAGCACGAAGGAGACGCTGGGCACCCCGGAGGACCTGGAGCTCGCACAGATCGTGGAGAAGCTCAAGATCAACATAACCATAGTAGGGTGCGGGGGAGGAGGTTCCAACACGGTCAACCGCCTCCACCAATCGGGAGTGTTCGGCGCCGAGATCGTTGCCGCGAACACGGACGCCAAACACCTGTTGCACGTACACTCACCGCACAAGGTGCTGCTCGGCAGGACCCTGACCAGGGGGTTGGGCGCGGGCGCCCTGCCAGAGGTCGGAGAGAAGGCCGCTGCGGAATCCGAAGACGAGCTGAAGCAGTATGTCAAGGGTTCGAGCATCGTCTTCGTGACCGCGGGTATGGGCGGTGGCACTGGCACGGGCTCAGCGCCGGTCGTGGCGAGGATGGCCCGCGAGGCCGGGGCACTCACGATAGGCATAGTCACGCTTCCGTTCAAGGCTGAAGGGAGGGTGCGCTGGGAGAACGCGATGAGGGGCTTGGAGCGACTGAAGATGAACTGCGACACGACCGCGGTGATACCGAACGACAAGCTTCTAGAACTGGTCCCGAAGCTCCCGCTGGACGCGGCATTCAGGGTCGCCGACGAGGTCCTGATGGAGGCCATCAAGGGCCTCACGGAGATCATCACCAAGCCTGGGCTCGTGAACCTCGACTTCAACGACGTGATGACCATCATGAAGAACGGTGGCGTCGCGCTGATAGGCATGGGCGAGGCGACGAACAAGTCCGCTAGCAAGGGCGACAGGATAGATTCCGCGGTCCTGCAGGCGCTCGAGTCACCCCTGCTGGGCAACATCGACCTCAGCACCGCGAGGGGAGCGCTCATCAGGGTCACGGGCGGTCTGGACATGACGGTGTCAGAGGCCGAGAAGGCCGCGGAGATGGTCAACTCGAGGATCAACCCGAACGCCAGGATCATATGGGGATGCAGCGTCGACCCGGCGCTGGCCGGTCTGGTCAGGATCATGGTCGTCCTGACGGGCGTGAAGACCCCGGACCTGATGCCCAAGGAATGGATCGAGCCGAGCTCTAAGCACGGCGTCGAGCTCGTCCGCTGAGCGTTTGGCATGCCGAAGAAGGCGCCTGGCGAGAGGTGGAGATACATCGCCTTCAGGGTCTCTGAGGGCGGCCCTTTCGCCAGAAACGATTTCCTATCATCTCTTATCAACAGGGCTAGAGGGACCTCAATGGACGGAGGGTTCAGGATAACCGTCTACGAGCCAGAAGTGGCCATACTCAAGGTCCCGCACATGCTCAAGGACGATGCGATCTCGCTGCTCGCCTCGGTCGACAGGGTCGCTGGACGGGCGTGCAGGGTGGAGACACTCCAGACCTCGGGCACCATCAAGACGCTCAAGGAGAGATATCTGAGGAAGGAGTCGGTCGCGCGGAAGACTTGGGAATGAAGCGTGTTGCGAACCGTCTTGCCAGCGTGGCCAGATGACAGGACGCACCCGTTTCAGAAACGCGAAAAACCTTTATACAGGCGACCGCGTTAGGCAGCCTCGGCATTCACATCTAGCCGTGACTATGTCAGCCTCAAGAGGTGTAAGGTAAATGCAGCCAGGACAGATGGCGTATGACAGAGCGATAACCGTCTTCTCACCCGATGGCAGACTGTTCCAGGTGGAGTACGCGAGAGAGGCAGTTAAGAGGGGTACGACCACTGTCGGCCTCAAGTTCAAGGACGGCGTCGCGCTCATCGTCGACAAGAGGATCGCGAGCAAGCTCATCGAGTCGAAGTCGATCGAGAAGATATTCCAGATAGACGAACACATCGGCTGCGCCACATCAGGGCTCGTGGCCGACGCGAGGGTCCTCGTGGACTACGCGCGGGTCATTGCCCAGATCAACAAGGTCACTTACGCGGAGAAGGTCGACCTCGAGACGCTGGTCAAGAGATTGTGCGACTACAAGCAGAACTACACGCAGTACGGTGGCGTGAGGCCCTTCGGGACCGCGCTCCTCGTGGCTGGCGTGGACGAGCAGGGCTGCCATTTGTTCGAGACGGACCCGAGCGGCGCGCTCGTGTCGTACAAGGCCGGATCCATAGGCGCTGGCAAGAACGCAATCATGGACGTCTTCGAGGAGGAGTATCAGGAGGACATGACCCAGGACGGAGCGATTCTCCTGGGCCTCAAGGCCCTGGCGAAGGCCACCGAGGAGAACCTCAACACGAAGGCTGTCGAGATAGGCCTCGTGAAGAAGGACGAGAAGTTCAGAAGGCTCTCGGACGCCGAAGTGGAGGCCTACGTCAAGAAGCTGGCCACGTGAGAGTGGTCCCATGGTCGATCTGGACGAAGCGATTGTAGCCCGGTTCGAGTCCCACGGCGAGAGCTTCGAGATACTGATCGACCCGGCCGTCGTCCAGAAGATGAAGGACGGCAAGGAGGTCGACCTGCTGGACCACATGGTCATCGACACGATCTTCAAGAACGCCAAGAAGGGGACCAGGGCGCCCGACGACAAGATCAAGCAGGTCTTCGGCACGATGGACCCGACGGAGGTCGCGAAGGTCATCATACTCAAGGGCGAGGTTCAGCTGACGACCGAGCAGCGCAAGATCATGCAGGAGAACAAGCGCAAGCGGGTCGTCGAGTACATCGCCCGCAACGCCATGAACCCGCAGACCGGTGGCCCGCATCCGCTGACTAGGATCGAGACGGCCATGGAGGAGGCCCGGTGCCACATAGACCCGTTCAAGTCGGTCGAGGCGCAGGTGCCGGCCATCATGGACGCCCTGAGACCGCTCATCCCCATTAAGTTCGACAAGGTAAGGATCGCGGTGAGGGTATCGGGTGAGAACTACGGCCGCTGCTACGAGGACTTCAAGCACTTCGGCAAGGTGACGAAGGAGGAGTGGCAGAAGGACGGCTCGTGGATCGGTGTCATCGAGATGCCCGCGGGCCTCCAGACCGAGTTCGCCGAGAAGATCAGCAACAGGACCCACGGCGAGGCGGAGACCAAGGTCCTCAAGGGCGCGCACTGAATCCGAGGGACATGGGCGGGTCTTTGACCCGGCGGCGCACGCCTGGCATCAGGCGGCAGGACCTCACCTGTGATACCAAAAGATTAAAGCAGGGGATGCGTTTTGGGCTTTTGAAGAGAGAAGATGGTAAATGCGCTGCGGGCCTAAGGACGCTGTGTAAGTCCAGGGCCGTGCCAGCAGAGTGTTTATCGCGACTCTAGGCAAGAGTGAGTCAGATGCAGGCTAGCGATTCTAAAGAGGTCTCAAGAGAGATAGTGGTACCTGGAGACCTGTTGGACAGTTCCGGCAAGAGGGCCGGACCCGGCACATACATCGAGGGGCGCAACATATTCGCCGCGCTGCTCGGGATAAAGACCGTCCGACAGGACACCGTGGGCGTCGTGCCGCTCTCGGGGCAGTACATGCCCGAGCGGGGCGACATGGTCGTCGGAAAGATAGAGGACGTGAGCGCGTCGAACTGGTTGGTCGACATAAACGCCCCATACCCGGCACCGTTGCATGTGAACGAGGTGCCCTGGAGGGTGGAGTTCGGCGAGACGAGCAAGTTCATGGTGCCCGGGGACGTCGTGCTGCTCAAGGTCGTCGGCATAGACGAGACGAGGCGTATCCAGGTCTCCATGAAGGAGCACGGGCTCAGGAAGCTCACGGGCGGCATGATACTGGACATATCGCCGTCCAAGGTCCCGAGGGTCATCGGCAAGAACGGCTCGATGATCCAGATGCTGAAGAACGCCACGGGCTGCAGGATATACGTCGGGCAGAACGGCAGGATATGGATAGACGGCGAGCTCGACGACATAATCAAGGCGGTCAAGGCCGTGAAACTCATAGAGGAGGAGGCGCACAACATGGGCCTCACCGAGAAGATCAAGAGACTCCTGGAGGAAGGTTCCAGGAAAGGAGAGTGACCCCAATGGGAGGAATGACGACAGACATCAAGCTGATAGACGAGAACGGCCGCAGGGTCGACGGGCGGACGCCCGAAGAGATGCGGCCACTGAAGATAGAGGCCGGCGTGCTCAAGCGCGCCGATGGTTCCGCGTACGTGGAGTGGGGCTTGAACAAGGTACTCGCGGCCGTGTACGGCCCGAGGGAGTGCCACCCGAGACACATGCAGAACCCGACGAGGGCGCTGGTCCAGTGCAAGTACAACATGGCCGCGTTCTCGGTGGATGACAGGAAGAGGCCCGGACCGGACCGGAGGTCGCAGGAGATATCGAAGATCACATCCGAGGCACTCTCGCACGTGGTGTTCACCGAATACTTCCCGAGGGCGTCCATCGACGTGTATGTCGAGGTGCTCCAGGCGAACGCTGGCACCAGGTGCGCGGGTCTGACGGCCGCCTCGGTGGCGCTCGCGGACGCGGGCGTGCCGATGAGGGACCTCGTGGCGTCGTGCGCCGCGGGGAAGGCCGCGGGGGTCGTGATGGTCGACCTGGGCAAGGAGGAGGACAACTTCGGCGAGGCGGACATACCGGTCGGGTATGTGCCGAGGACCAAGGAGATCGTCCTGCTCCAGATGGACGGCGACCTCACCCACGACGAGTACACGAAGGGCCTCGACATGGCGATCAAAGGATGCGAGAAGGTCTACGATATCCAGAGGGACGCGCTCAGGAGGCGCTACGAGGCCAGGTCCCTGGATTCCGAGATCGGGGCGCCCGAGGGCGTCCAGAAGGAGGTGGCTTAGATGAGCAAGGACGTTATGGCCGAGCTCAAGAAGGACCACATCTCGAAGCTCCTCACAAAGGGGACGAGGTCCGACGGCCGCGGCTTCGAGGAAATGAGGGAGCTCAAGATCACGACGGACTACATCAAGTCGGCAGAGGGGTCCGCAAGGGTCCAGCTGGGCGGCACCGATGTGGTCGTCGGAGTGAAGCTCATGGTCGGGAAGCCGTTCGACGACACCCCGGACAAGGGCGTCCTGACGACCAACGCCGAGCTCATCCCGATGGCGAGCGAGACTTTCGAGTCCGGTCCGCCGGACAAGGAGTCGATCGAGATCTCAAGGGTCATAGACAGAGGCATCAGGGAAGGACACGCTGTCGACCTGTCGAAGCTCTGCATCGAGAAGGGCGTGGAGGTCTGGATCATGTTCCTGGACGTGCACGTGGTCGACTTCGACGGCAACCTGTTCGACGCGGCCAACATCGCCGCGAACGCGGCGCTGAAGACAGCGGTCGTGCCGGCCAAGAGGGCGGGCAAGGGAGAGGACTTCCCGCTGCCGCTGATACACACGCCCATATCGCTCACCGCGGTCAAGATAGACGACAAGATACTCGTGGACCCGACCCACGACGAGGAGAGGGTCGCAGACGCGAGGCTCACGGTGACGACGATCGAGAACGGCAACCTGTGCGCGATGCAGAAGGGGCTCGAGGGGTCGTTCTCCATCGAAGAGGTGTTCAAGGTCATCGAGATGTCCAGAAGGCTCGGGGCGGAGAC
>JAABQR010000130.1 GCA_011391345.1 Methanobacteriota archaeon
ATCTGGACTGCGACAAATACGCGGCCTGGGTCTTCTCCCAGACTGACGAGGGCGTGCGATTCGTCGGAAGCTTCGAGTCCGACGTGCCCTCCTTGGCTGTAGGCGGCGTCGCTGGCGATCTCACGGTCTCTGCGAGCGCTTGGACACAGGGGAGCGCAGTCTCGCACCATGGCCTCAACATCCATCTGACCCGCACCGTGGACGTATGCGTGCGAGTGATGTCCGGAGGCGGGCCCGTGAGCGACGGGCTGAACGTCCGTATCTGGACAGCCCACGGACCGGTCGGACTATCACATACGGGAGACATGTTCTGTGGATGGATACTGGTCCCTGATGAGGCGGCCTTCGGGGACCTCCTGACGGTCGAGGTCATCGGTACGGACGGCGAGGTCCTTGCGTGGAACAGGACTTATGTGCAGGGTACCGAGGTGGTGCTGGAGATCCGCCTCGTGAAGGATATCGATGACCCGGTCGGCACGCAGTTCCTCATCCCCGCAGCAATCCTTGGTGTATGCGCCATCGTCGCAGCACTCTATGTGAGCGACCGGATGAGACGTCGAGGGGACACGTTCTAGAACCGCTTCTTGAACAGGAACCTGAGGTTGCCCATGCCGTCCTTCCAGCTCTGCAGCTTCACCTCGCCGACCCTCACCCTGTAAGTGATCGGCACCTCCGCCGCCTTGGACTTCTTGAACGCCTCGACCTTGATCTCCTCGGACATGGCCATGCCGTCGCTCTCCAGAGTGAACCCGCCCAGCACCGACCGCCTGAACACCCACATGCCGCTCTGGGAGTCCCTGACCTTCACCCGGAACAGGATCCGGGCAGCGAGCGATAGGACCCTGTTCCCGAGCCTGTGCTTCGCGCTCATCGCACCCTTGGCCATGTCTGCGAACCGGTCCGTCGTTATGAAATCGAGGCCTTGAGACTCGAGCATGTCCGCCAGCTTCGGTATGTCCGATGCGGGGTAGGTCATGTCCGCATCCAGCGTCGCTATGATCTCCCCAGACGCCTTCTCGAAACCGGTCTTGTAGGCGCGTCCATAACCACGCCGGGACTCCTCGACGACCATAGCGCCCTTCCCTACCGCGATCTCCCTTGTCCTGTCACGCGAGTCGGTGTCGACAACTAGTATCTCATACGGTCTGACGCCCTCGAGCGCGGCCTTCACCTCGTCGATGACGAGGCCGATACTGCTCTCCTCGTTCATGGTTGGGATGACCACGGACACCTTCGTCACAGGGTCATCCTCCGGCGGGCGGCGGCTCCGACTGCTCCTTGCCTCCGTCGGCCATCATACGTTCAGGGGGCCTCTCAAAGAACTTGCACAGGAGGTACCCCAGCACCGCCACCGCCAATCTGGCGACGGCCCAGAAGGACCGCGACGTCTCGAGCAGACGCTGCGGTTTGTAGCTGGGCCACAGGTTCCCGTGCTTCATCGTCAGCTGCTTCCTACCCCAGCCGTTCCAGAAAGCCTGTTTGAAGAAACCTCGGAAGCTGCCCTTGGTCCTGTGATACACGATTGCCTCCGGATTGTAGCCCAGGGTGAATCCCTGTGAGACCGCTCTGAAGTTGAGGTCGATGTCCTCGGCGGTAATGAACCACTCATCGAAGCCGCGGACAGTCTTGAGCACGTCCCTCCGCCAGGCCATGCTCGCGCTCGGGTACGAGACATCGAACCCCCTGTGATGCAGCTCGACCCTCTCAAGGTCCTCGAATGCGTGGTAGCCTATGTTGATGGTCTTGCCGGCCACGATGTCGAACCTGGCGAGGGATCCCCGGAGCTCCTTGACCCAGAACGGGTTCGCGATACAGTCCCCGCCTATGGTGGCGACGGCGTCACCATTCGTCTGGGAGATACCGAAGTTGGTGCTCTCACCCCTAGTGCCAGGATGATGGAAGAATCTGATCTGGGGATGCTTCGCCATATAGCCCTTGATAATCTCGACTGTGCCATCCCTGCTCCCCGCATCGACGACCACGATCTCGACAGGTCCCTCTTGGATGACGAGGCTGTCTAGCAGGTCTCTGATGTGCCTCTTCTCATTGAGCAGGTTCAGGACGATGCTGACCATCATTCCGAATCAACGCCCTCGGAAAAGGCTGGAACCTTATTATGCTTTCCAGATGGTTTCATCGGTCAGTCAGTCTCGGTACGCCCGTACCCGATACCCAGGTACTTCGCCCCTGCCCGTTCCACCTTCGCCGGGTCGAGGCATCTCCGTCCGTCCACTATCACGGGAGACCTCATCCTCGAGAACTCCTTTCTTCCGAGGGTCCCGAACTGTTTCCAATCGGCCTGGACGATACATCCATCGGCCCCACTCAGGCACTCCTGGGCGGAGGACGCGTACTCGATAGTCGGCATGACCTTGATGAAGCTCGGCATGGCCATCGGGTCGAACGCGACAACCCTCGCCCCCTTCGCGAGCAGCTCGGTCACGAGGGGCACCGCGCGCGTCTCCCTGATATCGTCAACGCCGCCTTTGAACGCGAGTCCCAGGACGGCCACGCGCTTACCCTGCAGGGACCCGATCTCACGTTCCAGCAGCCAGATGGCCTCCAGTGGCTGGCGGTCGTTTATCGCGAGCAGGGCAGAGAGGAGTTTCGAGCCGTATCCGTCTGCCATCGCCCTGTCCTTGAGGGCCCTGACGTCCTTCGGGAGGCAGCTCCCGCCGAAACCCAGCCCAGGCTTGAGAAAGAGCGGGCCTATCCTGGGGTCCATGCCCGCGGCCTTGAGCACCGTCTCCGAATCTATCCCGAACCTCACGCACATGTCCGCGATCTCGTTCGCGTACGAGATCTTCGTCGCGAGGAAGCAGTTGGACGCGTACTTGATCATCTCCGCGGTCCTGAGGTCCGTCCGGACCTTCTCCGACCTGACGGGGGAGTAGAGCCTCATGAGCATGTCCCCCGAACGCTTGTCCATCGAACCGACGACGACACGCGATGGTTCCATGCTGTCCTTCAGCGCGCTCCCCTCCTGAAGGAACTCGGGGTTCATGCAGAGCCCGAAGCCTGTCCCGGCGGCCTTGCCCGAACCCTTCTCCAGCAGGGGCCTCACCACGGAGTCCGTGGTCCCGGGGACCACGGTGCTCTTCATGACGACGACCTTGAAGTCCTCGGACCGCGCGAGCGCCTTGGCGATATCCTTCGAGGCCCGCTTCACGGGCCTCGTATCGATCCGTCCCGAGGGCATCGACGGGGTCTGCACGCAGATGAACACGAACCTTGCCCCGGCGACGGACCCGACCACCTCGGTAGTGGCCCTGAGGGCCCCGGCCTTCACGAGCCTCGCGAGCTCCTTCTCCAACGGTGGCTCGTAGAACGGGGCCTTGCCCGAGTTGACGGTCCTGACCCTCGTGTCGTCTATGTCCGCCACGGACACATCGTGCCCGAGCTTGCCGAACATCACGGCGGTCGCCAAACCGACGTACCCAGCGCCCACGACGCAGATCCTCATCGCGCCTTGAACCCGCTGTGCGGCTATTAACCCTTTCGGGGGGCCGGCCCATTCGATCGGGCCTAGCTATCTGGAGGCGGAGGCCCCTTGCTGGAGGCACCGGCGTCGTCGGCATCCAGAAACCATTAAGTCATCCCCAGCCTTTCTTTCGGACGATGAAGGTCGTCATCCCCGCCGCAGGGCTGGGCATAAGGTTCCTCCCCGCGACGAAGGCGCAGCCCAAGGAGATGCTCCCGGTCGTCGACAAGCCCGCGATACAGTACGTGGTCGAGGAGGCCGTGGCCTCTGGCATGACCGACATCATCATGATAACTGGCAGGGGCAAGAGGGCCATCGAAGACCACTTCGACAGGTCCTACGAACTGGAGCACAAGCTCCGGGACAGCGGCAACAAAGAGGCGCTTGAGGAGGTCCAGAGGATCGCCTCGATGGCCGACATATTCTACATCAGACAGAAGGAGCAACTCGGACTGGGTCATGCGGTACTCTGTGCGAAGAAGCACATCGGGAACGAGCCCTTCGCCGTCATGCTAGGCGATGACATCGTCGTCAACGACCATCCATGCATAGGCCAACTCGTGGATGTTTTCGAGGAGACTAAGTCCTCCGTTGTCGGCGTTGAGAGGGTTCCGAAGTCGAAGGTGTCCAGATACGGCGTGATCAAAGGCAAGAAGGTCAGGGACGAGCTGTACAAGGTGGACGACCTTGTCGAGAAGCCCTCACCGAAGGATGCGCCATCTGACCTGGCGATCATAGGCAGATACGTCTTCAATCCAGAGATATTCACCTACCTGGAGAGGATAGGCCCTGGGATGGGTGGGGAATACCAACTAACGGACGCGATGAGACTCCTGTGCAGGAAGAAGAGCCTGTACGGACTCAGGTTCAAGGGGCGCAGGTTCGACATAGGCAGCAAGGCCGACTGGATAAGGGCCACCGTAGAGCTCAGCATGGAGCGGTCGGACCTTTCCGAGGACCTGGGGTTCTCCCTGCGAAAAACGGCCTGAGAACACCCACGTTACGACGACTTCCAGCACGCCGTAGGAGCGTGGTTCCCAAACATATTATAGCTTCCTCGGGATTCTGACGGACCAGAGGGATCTGCCCGATGAAACTTCTCGCGAAGTACTACAAGATAGACGACGCGGTAGTAGGCGAGGACACGATAGTGCGCGACTTCGTGAACCTGTACGGCTGCAAGATAGGCAGGGGGTGCAAGATCGCCGCGTACACCGAGATACAGAGGGGCGTCACGATAGGCGACAGGTGCAAGGTCGAGGCATTCTCATTCATACCCACTGGCGTCACGATCGAGGACGAGGTCTTCATCGGACCACACGTCTGCTTCACCAACGACCGCCATCCGAAGGCCGTCGGCAACTGGGAGGTCACGCCCACGCTCGTGAAGAAGGGCGCGTCGATCGGCGCCAATGCGACGATCGTGTGCGGAGTCACTATAGGCGAGGGCGCGCTCGTGGGCGCAGGCGCGGTCGTCACCAAGGACGTGCCAGCGAACACAGTCGTGGTCGGATGCCCCGCGAAACGTATCAAGGTCAAGAAGAACGCAGGCAAGAACGGCAAGAGGAGGTAGAGCGAATGAAGGTACCACAGGCACAGCCCATCATGAATGAGAAGATGATCGAGGCAGCCGCGAACGCTCTCAGGAACGAGAGGCTCACGCTCGGAGAGAGCGTGAACAAGTTCGAGGACGCGTTCGCCAAGATGTGCGGCGTGGAGCACGCCATCGCCCTGAGTTCGGGGACGGCTGCGCTGCAGCTCGGACTCCAGGCAGCTGGAGTAAGGACCGGGGACAAGATCGTCACTCCCGCCATGTCGTTCGTCGCCACGTCCAACTCCTTCGTCGTGTTCGGCGGGGAGCCAGTTTTCACGGATGTGGACAACGTCGACTTCAACCTCGACCCGGCGAAGCTCAGGTTCGACAAGGGGACCAAGGCAGTCATACCAGTCCACCTCTACGGCCACCCTGCCAGGATGGATGAGATCAACCAGGCAGCCGCCAAGCACGGTGCGATTGTTGTCGAGGATGCCTGCCAGGCACACGGTGCTAAATACAAGGGGAAGAGGGCCGGGGCGCTCGGCCTCATGGGCTGCTTCTCGTTCTATCCCACGAAGAACATGCACGTGGGAGGGGATGGGGGCATGGTCACGACCAACGACGCGAAGATCGCGGACCTGGTCAAGAGGCTCAGGCACTGCGGCAGGAAGGGCCAGTACGAGCACGACCTCATAGGATACACGGCTAGACTGAACTCAGCGAACGCCGCGGTCGGCATCGAACAGCTCAAGATGCTCCCTGAGTGGAACGACAAGAGAAGGGCCGTCGCAGCCAAGTACGACTCGATGCTCGAGGGAGTGGGCGACCTCAGGCTGCCCCCGAAGCCGTCCAAGGACTTCGAGCCAGTGTACCATCAGTACGCGATACTGACCAAGAAGAGGAACGAGCTCAAGAAGCACCTCGAGTCCAAGAACGTCGGCGTGGGAGTGCACTACGATATACCGATCCACCTGCAGCCCGTCTACCGGGACATGTACGGCTTCAAGGAGGGCATGCTGCCGATAACGGAAAGGCTCTGCAAGGAGGTCCTGACCCTGCCCATGTTCGTGGACATCACGGACGAACAGATCAAGTATGTCGTCGAGAGCTTCAAGGAGTTCTACGCGTGAGGTGACCGATATGGCCAAGTTCAACGTGGGAGTCATAGGTGTAGGGTACTGGGGCAAGAAGATCCTGGACGAGTTCTCGAAGGTCGAGAACGTCTCGGTCATCGGGGTCTCGGACCTGGACGAGAAGAACCTCGCGTTCGCGAGCGAGAGGTACGGCGTGAAGGCCGGCTACAGGGACTACAAGGATCTCCTGGCCGTGAAGGGCCTCCACGCGGTGGCCGTGTGCACGCCGAACCAGATGCACTTCAGCACGTGCAAGGACGCCCTCGAGGCGGGCATGCACGTGATAGTCGAGAAGCCCATCACCCTGACATCGAAGGATGGGAAGGAGCTGGTGGCGCTCGCCAGGAGCAAAGGCCTCACCCTCTCGGTCGGGCACATATTCAGGTTCAACAGCGCCCTGGCGGAGGTCAAGAGACTCATCAAGGAGGACAAGTTCTTCGGGAAGCTCTTCCTGATGGAGATGAACTGGGTCAACCTCGAGAAGGCATTCCCCGACAGGGATGTGCTCTTCGACCTCGCCCCGCACATGTTCGACATACAGAACTACCTGCTCGACCAGTGGCCCGAGGAGGTAATGTGCGCCGGCGGGCCCTTCAGGCGCAAGGAGGGTGAGGAGACCGCGTACGTCGTCTCCAAGTTCAAGGACGGCATGATCGCCATGGCGAACATCAGCTGGCTCGTGCCCCGGAAGGTCCGGCAGATCATGCTCGTTGGCGAGAACCGGTCGGCCCTGATAGACGCCGTGGCACAGGAGGTCACTGTCTACGAGAGCGGGTACACATACAAGCTCGGTGTGGAGAGGAACAACACCATCAGGGACGAACTCATCCACTTCGTCAAGTCGATCGCTGACCCAATGACCGAGACGAAGAACAGCGGAGAGGTCGGCGTCAGGACGGTCGAGCTCATAGAGGCCGCCAAGAGGTCCATGAGAGAGGGCAAGTCGGTGAAGGTCTAACGGGCCAGATGCTTTATTACCCCTGAGGAGGAATCACTGGGGATGGCTTCGACACTGATGCTCTTGGCCAACCCGTACAGGCCCGACCCCAGGGTCCGAATCGAAGCGAAGGCGCTCGCGGACGCGGGGCACAGGGTGACGATACTGGCGTGGTCCAGGGATACAGGCGACGCCGGGTCGGCCAAGGACGGTGCGGTCGAGATCGTGCGCATCGGGCCTCCGTGCCCGTTCCGGTCCGTCGCAAAGATGCTCGTGCGTCTGCCGAGGTACTGGCTCTCCGTACTCGACGCCTCGAAGAGGATGGAGTTCGACATAGTCCACAGCCACGACCTCGACACGCTCCCAGCGGGTCTGATGATCGGCTGGCTCCGGGACAAGCCAGTTCTCTACGACGCTCACGAACTATACGCGGCCATGGTCAAGGACGACGTAGGGCCCATGTTCAGGCCCCTGCAGATGCTCGAGTCGTGCCTGGTGCGCAGGGCCGACGCAGTCGTCACAGTCAGCGACGCACTGGCTCGCGAGCTCTCGAAAGGACGGACGGAGAAACCGAGCATCGTGATGACGAGCCCGGACATCGCTCCCCTCTCAGACGCGGAGGTGAAGGCCGTGCGCGAGAGGTACGGTCTCACTGGATTCGTGGTGTCGTACCTCGGTTCGCTCGAGCCAGGCAGGTTCGTCGAGGACCTGCTGGATGCGTTCACGCCCGAGGACGGCGTGACCGTGCTCGTGGCGGGGAAAGGCTCACTCGAAGAGAAGGTGAGGCGGAGTACTAGCAGGTCCCACGTGAAATATGTCGGGGCCGTGTCGACGGATGAGGCGCTGAGGCTGACTGCGGCATCCGACCTGGTCACCGCCATGATGGACCCGGCGAATCCGAACAACGTCGTCGGTACTCCTGGCAAAATACTGAACTCGATGGCACTCGCAAAGCCTTACATAACCACGCAGGGACTGGACATAGCAGAGATGACTGGCCAGGTGGGCTCTGGCATCACGGTCGCATACGACAGGACGCCCTTCCGAGAGGCGGTCCTGAGGTCGAAGCAGGATCCGAAGGGTCTAGTCGAGATGGGCCGCAGGGGCAGAGAGCACTTCGCATCGCACATGTCTTGGGCCAAGAGCAGGGGTGAGCTCCTGGAAGCGTACGACCGCCTCCTAGGAGCTTGAGGACGATTGGTGCAAAAACCATTATATACCTTCCAACCCATTTTATTCTCCGTCCGACATCTGTCGGACTCAATGGGATGGGATGCAGAGAACAGAGCGTGCTATAGCTGTCAGCAAGAGGCTGTTTTCTCTTCCCGGTCGGAGTCGGTCTCGATGCACCTGAAGGAGATAGAGCTAGAGAACTTCAAATCGTTCGCCCGGAAGACGCGCATACCGCTCCTCGAGGGCTACACGTCGATCACGGGCCCCAATGGGGCTGGCAAGTCCAACGTCGCGGACGCCATACTGTTCGTCCTCGGGCCGAAGAGCTCGAGGGTCATCAGGGCGGGGAAGCTCACTGACCTCATATTCAACGGGGGCAAGGAGAAGAAACCCGCATCGGAGTGCAAGGTCAGCCTGATATTCACGAACGAGGACCGGGTCATACCCATAGACTCCGACACCGTCAAGCTCACAAGGGTCGTGAGACTCTCCGACTCGGCCGAGGGGTACTACTCGTACTTCTACGTGAACGACAGGAAGTCCTCGCTGGGCGAGTTCGACAGCCTCCTGGCCAACGCCAGGATAAGCGCCGACGGCTACAACTTCGTGCAGCAGGGTGACATCACCAGGATAGTCGAGATGAGCAACCTCGAGAGGAGGCGCATACTCGACGACATCGCGGGCATAACCAAGTTCGACGCCGACATCCAGAACGCGGAGAAGGAGAAGCTGGCCGCGGAGGAGAACATCAACCGGCTCTCGATCATCCTCGACGAGGTCAAGAAGCAGATGAAGCAGCTGGAGAAGGACCGCGAGGGCGCGATGAAGTACAAGGAGGTCCACGACCAGCTCAGCTTCGCGAAGGCTGCCCTGGCGTGCAAGCACAGGGGCTCCGTCGACAGGGACATCATGTCCCTGAGGGAGCAGACCCAGAGCCTCAACTCGGAGAAGGAGAAGGCGGAGGCGAAGAAGACCGACCTCGACGCAGCCTTGAAGGAGATATCCGAGGAACTCTCGGCCGTCGAGAACGAGATAACCGAGAGGGGCGGCGAGGAGGCCAGGGAAATCAAGGA
>JAABQR010000131.1 GCA_011391345.1 Methanobacteriota archaeon
CCGTCGGCACGGGGTACCAGTCCGTCGCCCTGATCTTCCCCGCAGATTGCCTCTCGATGTCGTGTATGAGGTCCGTGAGGGTGTACCTGCCCTTGACCAGCTCCTCCGTCGTGATCCTCCCTGTGAATGCCACGGGCTGGTAGTTGACGCCCCTGATCACATCGTTGTTCTTGATTGCGTACTCGAGTATGGGCCAGACCTGGTCGTCGTTGACCCCCTTCACGACCGTTGGGACGAGCACGATCGAAGGGTGGTTAGGCAACTGCCTGTGGTTATCTACGACCTTTTGCTTGATATCGAGCAGGTTCTTGCCCCTGGCTCGCTCGTATATCTCTGGACGCAGTCCATCGAACTGAAGGTATATCGTGTTCAGGCCGGCTTCGCTGGCCTTCTTGCAGAAGTCGAGGCTCTTGGCGAACTCTATGCCGTTCGTGGCAGCCTGGACCTGGGCGAAGCCGAGGTCCCTGGCCGCCTTGATGATGTCGAAGAACCTCGGATAGATCGTGGGCTCCCCGCCGGAGAACTGGACCGCGGGGCAGGGCACGGGCTTCTGTGCCCTCAGCATCTTCAACATGTCGACGACCGTATCGAACTCTGGTTCGTACACATAGCCCGCCGCGTTGGCGTTCGCGAAGCATATCGGGCACTTGAGGTTGCATCTGTTGGTCAGGTCGACGTTCGAGAGCGCCGTGTGGCTCAGGTGCAGGTCGCATAGGCCGCAGTCGAAGGGACACTGCTTGGCCTTCGGTATGGCCGGCTCCTCGACGCCGACGCCGTCCTTGGCCCACTTCTCGACCCTCAGGTACGTCTTCGCATCGGACCACACTGTGTCCTTGAAGGCGCCGTGCTTCGGGCAGGTCTTCTCCATCACTACCTTCCCGTTCTCCTCGCGCATCGTGGCCTCGATCACAGTCAGGCACTCAGGGCACAAGCTCTGCGTCTTCTTCGGAAGACCGACGGGCAGTGCAGACTCCTTGGTGAGCATGTTACTCCCATTCCCTAGAGGATAATTCCTGAGGCATTGATTTAAATCTTATGTAGCTCATCGGGCTACAAATGGACCTAAAAGCACTTATATCGACGCTCGGTATCGATGCAGGGGACCTGTGGCAGGAGTATCAGAGAATATCCAGCGTGCTCCTGAAACTGGGCCTGTCCGAGTACGAGGCGAGGGGATACGTCGCGCTCGTCGCTCTCGGTTCAGGAACTGCCAATCTTGTAGCTGAGGTCGCACAGATTCCGAGGACGTCTGCGTACAAGGTCTTGAAGTCGCTCGAGGCGAAAGGCTTCGCCCAGGCCAAGGCCGGGAGGCCAAGGTCCTTCGCCCCCGTCGAGCCATCTGAGATATCCGTCAGGGTCGTTGCCGAGGTGCGCGAGTCCTTCGAGAAGATATCCTCCGTGAAGAACATACTAACGGAGAGAGGAGTCCCCCAGCTCGTGTACACCATCATGGGCAGGGACAGGGTTCTGGAGAAGATCGGGGAGATGGTCGACAGGACGGAACACACGTTCGTGATATCGTCTCCCTCCATCACCGGCCTGAGCAGGCGTCTGGGCAAGCGGTTCTCCGCCGCGACATCCAGAGGGGTCCATATCAGGATCATAACGAGCCCGTTCGTCAAGGTGCCCAAGGGCATCGAGGTCGTTAGGAGGGAGGGGCTCTTGGCGACGGACGTGGTCAGCGACGGCAGGGCCGCGCTACTGGCGGCCCCGGACCTGTCCGCGTGCGGATACACCGACAACGAGGCCCTGGCGGCACACCTGGAGGCATTCCTGCGGATCATGTCGGAGAAGAGGGCCTAGCCTTGCCTATGGTTCCTCCGGTCCTTCCTCGACTCCGCCTTTATGACCGTCTTGATCAGGAACGGGGCGTAGATCGTTGTCGCTATCGACACCAATACTATGACGGAATAGATGTCGGCCCCGATGGTCCCCATGTTGAGGCCAATCATCGCCACGACTATGCCCACCTCTCCCCTGGGAACCATGCCCGCGCCGACTATGAGGGCCGTCCTCTCGCCACGTCTGATAGCTCCCAGGGAACAGCCTATGAGCTTGCTCAGGATGGCCACGATTGTGAGGACTATCGCTGTGGGCACGACATCCCATAGGTCGGCGAAGCCCACCTTCGCGCCCATGACAACGAAGAAGAACGGTACAAGGAGCACGTTCAGCGGCTCGAACTTCCGCTCGAGTTCGTAAGTGTCCTTGGTATCGGAGAATATCAGGCCCGCGAAGAACGCCCCGATGATGGCCGCGAGACCGACATATGATGCCATGGCCGACAGGCCGAACACGACTATGAGTATGATGACGAAGGGCGCCTCCTTCTGTACCAGCTTATCGAACCAGCTGTCCCTCTTGAATGCCGTCGTGCGATAGTGGATCGCCCACGTGCCGTTCACCGTCTTGTCGTGCCGCACCTCGCGCTTGCCGGATGCGTACCTGACCATCCTGGTCCCCAGGAGTGTGACTATGGCCACGAAGCAGATCGCCTCTGCGATGACCACGGCGACATGAATCGTGTCGAGATCCCCTGCCGCGCTCCCAGATACGATTGTGAGCACTATCATCGCGAGGATGTCGTCGATCACTGCGGCGCCGAGTATTATCTTCGCTTCCGTCGAGTTGATCATCCCCAGGTCTTGGAGCACCCTCGCCGTGATGCCCACGCTGGTCGCGACGAGCGCAGCGCCGACGAACATCGCCTCCACGGACGACATGAACAGAAGGACTGAGACGTAGTATCCCATCACGAACGGGGTGACGACCCCCAACACAGCGACCGAGGTCGCGACCAGTCCTATGCGTCTGAGCTCGGAGAGTTTGGTCTCCATGCCCACCGAGAACAGGAGGAATGTCGCGCCCAATTGTGCGAGGACATCGAGGAATGTCTGATCCTCCGTGATGATGTGGAGGATCGACGGGCCGAGCACTATGCCGGCCATTAGCTCGCCCGTCACCGCGGGCATCTTCAACCTCTCCATGATCTCGCCACCAATCTTGGCCGCGAGGAACGCGATGAATATCAGGAGAAGTGTGTCTTCAGCGCCCAACGCATCCCATCCAAGCACTTGAATGCCATCTGGCATATTTAACCGTAGGTCAGGCGCCTCGTAACGGGCACGTACACTGCATGTAACTGTAACGATGAACATGTGCGACCCTGCTCGACGGTCCGAGGATGGCTGTGTTCAGAACGATGCTTATCGGGAGCGTCGGAGCGAGCCCGCTCAAGCGGCTCGTTACCGATGACAGGGCCCAAGTGTCCTTCTCGGTCGTGGCCGTGGCTGTATTGCTTCTTGCCGCGGCCTCAGGAGCGTACTTCACGAAGAAGGAGATCGAGAAGGCGGAGGACGCCAGGCGCGACAGGCTGCTCGCGCTCATGGAATCCTCCGTCGAGGATGTTCGACTCGAGCTGAGCCTGTTAGGTACCGCCGAGGCCTACGGGCTGATGTCGAGGTGGACGGAGTATCCCGTCAACGAGACGAGGTTGTCCGAGGCATACTCCTCGGCCGTGAAGCGCTATATTGAGGACACGTTCCCGCGCTCGCAGAGCGACTTCTCGCTCTCGTTGTACAACTGGTCTGGGGCGCTGTTCTTCGTCGAGAAGCAGACCATGGATATTGTGCCGCCTGAGGGGGCCGAGACCGCAAGCGTAGAGCTGGACGGCACAGAGATGGAGTACGAGAGCCTCCCACCGCCGACGACGGACGAATTCGCAGTGACCACCGCGAACCCATACTACATGGCCTTGGGCAACTTCACCGTCGTCGCGGAATCGGAGTCTGTCTCGTTATCCAAGGACCTCTCGTTCGACAGGCCGATCATATCCGCCCTCCCGTTCCTGGAGACAAAGCTGAGAACGTTCGAGGCCGCGTCGGAGGGGGAGTTCTCGGACATGGGCAGGTTAGTCGGCTACATGCTGACCACCTTAGCCCAGCTCAGGGTGCTCGATGGGTACGGTGTCCCGACCTACACCGGTCTGAACACATCCTCCATCCTCACGGAACACGACGTCCAGCGGGCCGTCGCGGTCGCCCTCCTGATAGAGCAGGCGCGATTGTTCAGGGACATCGACGAGTCCTTCGCGGCTGATGTCGTGGCCCTGTGCGGCGGCGCCACGACCGGCCTTGCCGCGCTCGAAGGGTCCAATGGCAGGTTCCTGGACCCTGCCGAGCTGTTCCTGTGGTTCCTCGGTATCACAGAGCCGGACCTGGACCCTTGGATGCTCGTCGCTCAGGCGGTCGCGGGCATGGCCGACCAGCTCGTCATCAGGATGCTGGACTACATGGGCTGGCTCGGCCTGCTGGACCTAGCCGACCAGGCGATGGACGTCCTCGACGAATCGGTCGACTCACTCATCGAATATCTCACGGGCGAGGACAAGGCGCTGAAATCTGTCGTGACATGGATTCGAAGGACGATTGAGCTGACGAATACCATGCCTGAGATACACACATGCGTCTTCTCGTCGGACTCGGACCTCATTCTGGTCGTCCCTGAGAGGTCGTACTTCGTCGAGGACGCGGCGGGTGCGTTGTACGCTGTGTGGGTGGGCGGGTCCATCGCGCACATCGACGTGCCGACGTACGACCTCCTGTCATCCGCTTCCTGGGCGGACTTCTATCCCGATTTCAAGGAACACCAGGGCTCACTCACCGACCTCGTGTACGACGGCCTCAAAAGGCTCGCGTTCGATCTCGCGTCCTCATGCACGATCGACCTGTCAGGCATGGCGTTCGACCCCACGGACGGCAAGGACCTGTTCACTGCGATGTCCGAGCGAGCGGGAGATGTGGAGCTGGTCCTATCGCCTGATGCTGCGATTGCGGCGGGTGCGGACCTGCCCCTGTACAGCGCCCAATACGAACTCGCGGAGGCGTTCGGGGACTTCGTGGTATCTCACTGTGATGAACTCGTGCCCTGGGGGCTCGCAGATGCCATGTTCGACGACCTTGCGGATGAGGTCCTGTCGACCGCAACATACCCGTTCATACCGGATCTCGCGGTCCCGGTCGAGCAGCAGCTGGAGGATATCATCAGGAGCGACGTGGAGCACGACCTCGACTGGGGGGTTGGCGAGCGTGCGTTCAGCCTGTTCGAGTCTAGGTGCGGCCTCGCGCTCGAAGGTTTGTCCTCCGCGGTGGACGTCTCCGTTGACGAGGTGGATGACGGATTCGTCGGCCCTCTTGTGGATTCTGTCGCTGCCGCTCTGGTCGTGGGCACGTCCGCGTTCCCGGGCCTGCCTCAGGTCATCGAGGACGCCCTGGGGGCGTTCGCGAAGGCTGCGCTCGCGCAGAAGCGGCTGACATCATACAAGCAATCGGCGTATCTGGATCTCGGAGGTGAGTTCGGGTTCTGGGACGGCGACTTGGTCGTGGCGGAGGATGCCGGGGCGGTCCTGAACACAACACTCTCTGTCGAGCTGCCGGATGGCGTCCCGAAACTGACGGCCGTGCCATACGACCCTGAGGTGGACTACACGTCCCTGGAACACATGTTCCCCGCGGACGAACTCCTCGTCCAGATCAAGCGCCCGTGGGACTACGACCGTTCCGCGGAGGGATATCCGAACTCCCACCTGACATCGCTGACGAACGTATCCGCGACGCCATACTCGTCTCAGTGGCTCGTGTCTGTCAGGGGACTCGTGCAGGTGAAGACGAGCTCCACCGATTCGTACCTGACATCCGCGCTCGAGCCAGAACCGGTCGTCGAGATGCCTGTGCTGATATCGTTCTCACTGCCTGTCGTGGTCCAGTCGGCGTGGGCTCTCGAAGGGGTCGAGTACAACCCGACCAACACCGTCTTCTCCGACGCGCTCGACATCGCGTCGAAGTTCTGCGACTATCTATGGGACAAGTTGGAGCCCGCCCTCGGCTGGGTCAAGGACGGCCTCGAGGCGATATACCACTTCGTCCAGGACGCCTTCATGACCCTGGCGAGCTTCACGATCAAGATCGTCAAGGTCATCGCCAGGTGCGTTCAGGCGTTGGTGGAGACGCTCCAGACATATATCCAGAAGTTCGCGGACTCTGTTCTGGGAAAGGCCGTCCAGCTGTTCGTGGACCTCGTGGGCAACGTGGAGATCCGGCTATCCATGTACGGCTTCACGCTCATAATCCAGACGAACCTGCCAGACCTGCTCTTCAAGAAGTCACAGGACCTCGTACGCATCATATTCTGCACGGACAGGTTCGGTCCTGGCATCGCGTTCGGTTTCAGGATCGCGAAGCTCACGGACGGAAGGTTCGATGTCGTCGTCAACGGCACTCTGACATTCAAGTCGGGCACGGTTGAGGTTCTCGTCGACCCGCTCATGATCATCCAGCGCAGGTTCGTCGAGGTGCACTGCAGGACCGAGGCCTGGGCCATGGACCTCGTCATGCCGGAGGCGGAACCTTACGACACCGCGGAGGTGTCCACGGCGGACCTTCCTGGGGCCGGTGCGCTCCTGTCGAACATACCCATACCCGTCCTCGGGCTCAGGGCGTCCGTCGAAGCTGGACTGAGACTCAAGTACTCGCCTCCGTTCCCGACGGACGTAGTCGTGAACGAGTTCGAGGCGAATCCGGAAGGGGACGATTCAGGCAGGGAATGGGTCGAGCTGTACAACCCCCTGGACGAACCCAGGTGCATCGATGGTTGGGCCATCAGGGCCATGCACGGGGAGAGCTCCGAACTGCCCGTATCGGGAACCGTGCCCGCGAACGGGTTACTGGTGTTCACGTTCCCCGAGACGTCCATCGATAATGGATACCCAGGAGACCCGTTCAACGACGGTGATTCGCTCGTGCTGGTCGATGCCTCTGGGAAGACAGTCGATGTCACTCCCACCCTGAGCGACAGTGAGAACGACGGGAGGACCTACCAGAGGACATGGGACGGCGGGCCGAGGTGGGCGCTGAAGGACGGCACGAGAGGCGACTCCAACGGGGCTTCGCTCCTGATGGCCACTTCGGACTTCATCGTGAAGGCCCTGTTCACGGCGTTCAAGGAGGCCTTCGAGGAGACGAAGCTGTCCGAGGTGACGGCCTCGTTGGACTTCGTCGTCCTGCTGGCCAAGAGGGTCCTCCACCACTTCATCGAGAACCTGCTCTCCATCGTCAAGGAGATCATCCACGAGGTGATACTCTTCGTGAAGGTCACGTTCGGCGACGCTGCCGGGGTGTCCGGCATGGGGATCAGGGCATCGTTCGTCGTGACCGGGGATGCCATCGTGGACCTCCTCAGATGGCTCGTGCACTCGGTGGCGACGTTCATCGTGAACATAGGCAGGGCGAGCAACCCGATTGCGTATCCCGCATTCCCGCAGGAGTTCTTCTCAGGGCTCTATGTGCGGTTCGACGTGCTGTTCGAGATCGGCACTCCGCGGATGATCGCCGCGCTGGGTGTGACCGAGGAGCTGGAGAGCAGGCTCACGTGCGTCGCGACCATAGGACCGAACATACCATGCCTGGGCAAGCTGGTCGGGATGAACTGGGGGCAGTGGCGGGTGGACTTCGGGGTGTACCTCGAGGGTGTGCCCAGGGAGTATGTCTCAGGTTTCCTCCTCAAGGACACGGGGGACACGGTCGACCTGTGGCTCATGAAGGGGAGCGTGTACGGTCCGTGAGGTGAACCCACGAAACAAATAAGTGCCTAAGTCGTATCTGAGTCCCGATACGAGATGTCCGTCGTGCTGGAGTCGATACTCGACACGCTGCTCGAGGAGGTCTGGTTCGAGCTCACGTTCCTGCTCGCGGTCTCGCTCTTCGCCGCATTCCTGTTCACCAGGTTCGGGCAGCCGAAGGTCATCGGCTACATCGTCATCGGAGTCGTCATTGGCCCGAGCGTTCTGGGCATCATCCAGATGGGTGAGGGAGGGACATCTGGGCTCCCCGAGACCATCATGATGCTCTCCGAGATGGGTGCCATCATACTGCTCTTCATGATCGGCCTCGAGTGCGACCTCAAGGAGGTCTACACTAGGAAGTCGATCTCGATCGCGCTCGGAGGCGTCGTCGTCCCATGGATATTCGGGTACGGTGTGGCCCATATGTTCGGATACGGCGCTGACGCTGTGTTCGTCGGCGTGACCTTGGTCGCGACGAGCGTCGCGGTCGCCGCGAGCGTCCTGTCCGAACTGGGACTCATAGGGACCCCGGTCGCATACGCCATCGTAGGCGCGGCCGTCGTTGACGACATCATGGGCATGGTCGTCCTGGGCATATCGAAGGGCATGGCATCAGGCGAGCTCGACGCGGTCGGGATAGGTCTGCTCGTGATGGGCGCCGTCCTGTTCGTCGTCATCGGGGCGTATCTGGGTTCGAGGTTCCTCGCGAAGCTCGTGTTCAACGTCCAGATATCGGGCTACCGGCGGAAGATGCCCATGAGCGGGTTCACACTCGCGCTCGCCATCGCGTTCCTATACTCGTTCATCGCAGAGGCCATTCAGATCTCTGCAATCGTGGGCGCATTCGTCGCGGGCACTGCCTTCTCAGGCTCCGCCCTCAGGGACGGCTTCAGGAAGGGAACGCAGTACCTCGAGGCCGTGTTCGTGCCCCTGTTCTTCGTGTCCATGGGGACCGCGGTGAACATCACGGATATATGGGACTCCATCGTTTTCGGTCTCGTCCTGACGGCCGCGGCCATCGCTTCCAAGATCGTGGGCTGCGCGATACCCGCGCGGCTCTCGGGCATGTCGAAGTGGGATTCGGTGTCTGTGGGCGTGGGCATGGTGCCCAGGCTCGAGATCGCGTTCATAATAGCGTACTACGGACTATCGACCCAGATCATCGGTGTCGAGGTATACTCCGTGGTCGTGTTCATGGGACTCGCGACGGCGCTGGTCACCCCGCCGATCCTCAAAATGGCTCTGAGGCGGGGCGGGCACAAGACCATCGGGTCGTGAAACGCACGATAGGGACTATCAGATGTGTGCCGTCGCCATCGCTTGCGGGTGGTCCCTGCTGTTCAGCGCCGGGTACTCCACGTCGGTGCTCGGGCCCTCTTTGCCCAACGCCAGCAGGAACGCCCGCCCGAAAGCGATCGCTGTGTCCCTGTGGCCATCCTGAACTTCCTTGAGGAAGGCCCTTCCGACCAGAAGCGCAAAGCGCGTGTCTTTCTTCATCATGTCTCTATTACCTCTTGCTGATGTTCATATCCCCTTCGCGAGGGTATAAAAGGCCGTTACGTGGCAATCAGCGATGATTCTCAACGGATGGAAATCCTCGTCGGGACGCGGGGCGTGGGTGAGCAAGCTGGCTCAGCCTATGGTCTCCGTTCCCTTCATG
>JAABQR010000132.1 GCA_011391345.1 Methanobacteriota archaeon
CGACCACGGTCCTTCCCTCACCCCTTATGTGACTGGCATACATCCCCCCGAGGGAGGACGCCGTGGTCGCGAGTGATATGATCTCCTCAGTCTTCGCGAAGCACCCGGGGGCGTAGATCAGCCCTGTCGACAGGCCGAACGCGCCCTCGACCATGGAGTCTGCCAGGAGCTTGTTCATCCGGCCGAGTTCGTCGTCGGTGGGTGGTCTGTCGTCGGCGCCGACGACTCCTAGCCTGAGCGTTTCGGCGCCCACCAACGAAGCGACGTTCACAGACGTCCTGGCATCTGCCAGCCTCAGGAGGTACTCATCGAACGTGGACCACGTGACATCCACCCAAAGGTCCTTCGCATGATCCTGAGCCGCCTTCCTCGCCAGTCCGACCAGTGGCGCGGCCGAACCTCCGCAGTTCCCCATGAGCTCCGTGGTGACGCCCTGTCGTATCTTGCTCTCCGCGAGAGGGCAGCTCAGAAGGGAGATGTCGGAATGTGTGTGGATATCCACAAACCCCGGGCAGACGACCATCCCCTCTGCCTCGATGGTGATGGCACCCTTGTATTCGGAGGGTTTGTACAGGTCAGCGATCCTCGTGCCATCTATGGCCAGGTCCATCTTCACCCTCGCGGCACCGGTCCCGTCTATGATCGTTCCATTCCTGATGACAAGGTCGTGCATGTGTATACCCAACGGCGCGGGCCCGCTCCGTGCCACACCGATATTCTGGACGTGGATATTTAACCGTTCCAGGGAACCTGGAAAACATAATAAGTCCCGTGCCCGTTCCGAACCACGATGAAGTACGACTTCAGGTTCGTCAAGTACCAAGGATGCGGCAACGACTTCATCCTCAAGGATGAGACATCAGGTCTGAGGACGCCTGACGCAGACAGGAGCGCCATGGCCAAGTTCCTATGGAACAGGAACTTCTGGGTCGGAGCCGATGGCGTGCTGTTCGTCGAGGCCGCGCCTGGCGTGGACGGGTCGATGCGGCTGTTCGAACCAGCTGGAAACGAGGCGGACATGTGCGGGAACGGCCTGAGATGCGTCGCTGCATACCTCATGACGAAGCTGGGCAAGGATGAAGTCGACGTCCTGACAGGGGACGGCGTGAAGCATGTCTCTCGGGACGGCGAAGGCTACAGGGTGGACATGGGCCCCGTGAGGACCCTCAGAAAGGACCTCGCGGGATATGTTGCGGAAGTTGGTCTACCTGGGGATTCCATGCTGCAGTTCCGTGTGGACACTGGCTCGGAAACTGTGGACGGGTCGATCGTTGACACCGGGGAGCCACACATCGTCTTGTTCACGGACGCCCTCGACTCGGTCCCCCTCGTCAAGGTCGGGGAGAGGGTCAACGCTGACAAGCGCAGGTTCCCGGAGAGCGTCAACATCAATTATGTCATGATCACAGGCCCACACGACATCACTATCAGGACATATGAGCGGGGCGTGTTCAACGAAACGCTCGCGTGCGGCACGGGCGCGACCGCGTGTGCGTGCGTGTCCCTGTTGCTCGGCAAAGTCGGGCGGGGACCAGTCAACGTGCGGACCAAGGGGGGCATGATGAGAATAGAGCTGGGGCCGGACGGACGGGCTATCATGACCGGCCCCGCGGTCAGGGTTTTCGAGGGAAGGCTGGAAGTCGAGGTCTGAGAACCTCGACTCAGGCCTTCATCCTCTTCAGTACCTCTTCGGCGGCCTTCAGGGTCACGTCGACATCCTTCTCCGAGTGCGCCGTGCATGTGTAGAACGGCTTGTCAGGGTGGAAGTGCATTCCCCTCGCCATCAGACCGTAGTCAAACTGCGCTCTGAGGGCGGAGTCGCACGAGGCTGCGTGCCTGTAGTCCCTGATATCGTCCAGGTCCACCTTGGATCCCTTCTTCGCGAAGAGCACGTTGAATGTCGAGCCCGGTCCGACGGCCTTCGCGTCGAAGCCGCTTCTGGCTAAGACGTCGTTGAAGCCGTTCCTGAGTTTGTCGGATATCTTGTTCAGGTACGGATATGTCTCCGCGAGCTGGAGCACATCGAGGGTCGCGTTCCCAGCCGCGAGGACTGTCGGGTGTCCGTTGAAAGTGCCTCCGTGGAAGACCCTTGTATCCTTTGGCCTCGTGATCGGGTCGATGACGCTCATGATCTCCTGTTTCCCTAGGAACGCCCCGCTTGGGAGCCCACCGCCGATGATCTTTCCGAGGCATGTCATGTCCGGGTCGACACCATATGTGTTCTGGGCGCCGCCGAACTTCTCCATCCTGAAGCCAGACATGACCTCGTCGAAGATGAGCACGATGCCCAGGTCGCGGGTGACCTCCCTCACGGCCTTGATGAAATCCGGCTTGGCGGGCACGAACCCCCTCTGGACGGGCTCCATTATGACCGCCGCGAGCTCGTCCTTGTGCTTCTTGAGGAGCTTCTCGGTGCTCTGGATGTCGTTGAACGGCAGCACCAGGGTATCTTCGAGGGTGTCCTGGGACGTCCCAAAGGACGATCCGATGGAGCACGGCGCAGAGTCCGGACCCCTTACGTCTGCAGACGGCGTGAGGCTGATGAGGGCCTGATCGTAGCATCCGTGGTAGTGCCCTTCGAACTTCGCCACCTTCCCCTTCTGCTTGAAGCCCCTTGCGACCCTGAGCGCATGCAGCGTGGCCTCGAGGCCGGAGTTGGTGAACCTGACACGCTCCCCGCATGGGAAGATGCGCGACAGCCTCTCGGCCATCTTCGCCTCGCCCTCGTGGGGCGCGCCGAATATCAGGCTGCCGTCGGACTCCATCTGCTTCCTGATCGCGGCGTTGACCCTTGCGTCACCATGGCCAAGTATCAGCGGGCCGAAGCAGAGCATGTAATCGATGTACTCGTTGCCGTCGAGGTCCCACACATGGGACCCCTTCGCCTTCTTGAGATACACAGGGTACGGCCCATAGAACTTCACATTGCCGGTGACCCCGCCAGGGAGAAACTTCCTGGCGTGCTCCGACCACTCGGCGCTCTTCTTCGTCTTCGCTTTGTACTCGGCGACAGGATCGAACGGAGACATGGCCTCACCCGAGGTATATCTTGGTCGGGTCAAGAGAGCGGAGTGTTGCTATCTCCTTCTCCGTCGGCGCGGGCGTGCTCTCGAGCTTGTCCGCGACCTTGAGCGTCCATGGGGTGTTCTCCTGGACCTGCTCGATCGTCACGCCCGGCTGTAGCGCGACCACCATCATCTCGCCGGTCTGCTGGTCGAACTTCATGGTGCACAGGTTCGTTATGACCGCGTACGGTCCTCCACCCTGCAGCCCGAGCTTGCTCCAGCTCTCCTTGCCGTCGACGAAGCCAGGGCTCGACTTGAAGTCCACCTTCTCGACGAACCTCCTCTTCTCGTGGGGCGTGATCACGATTATCTTCTTCACGTTCGACGCGATGTCGCAAGCCCCTCCGCTTCCTGGCAGCCTCACCTTCGGCGTCTTATAGGCCCCTATGACCGTCGAGTTGATGTTGCCGTATTTGTCTATCTGCGCTCCTCCGAGGAAGCCCACGTCGATCCTGCCTCCCTGGAGGTAGTACGCGAACTGCTCGTACATGGAGCAGATGCTCTTCGCGCCCGTGACCAGGCACGGGTCGCCGATCGAGAGCGGCATCCTGGTCGGGTTGGACCCGACGGCGCCAGACTCGTAGACCATGTTCAGTCCGGGTGCCTGGAGCTTCTTTGCCAGGTTGGCCGCCAGGTTCGGTATTCCGACGCCCACGAGGATCGTCTCCTTGTCCTTGAGCTCCCTTGCTGCCACTATCACCATCAGTTCGCTCGGTGAAACATCTGTCATCGTCATCATCCTCCTCATACGCTCCCGTAGCTCACGGGCGTGCTGTAAGCGGTCTTGGGCGTCAGCTTCAGTATCTTTGACGAGGGCATCTTGCTCATGTACTGTGCCCTGTCCTCCACGCCATACACCCACTCGTCCATGTATTTCATGGTCGTGTCGTGCTCCTTCGTGACATCATCCCACTGCATGTAGAACTCGTTGTCCCTGTCGTAATATCCCTGCGTGTAGGATGGGTGCGCGCACCACGGTTCGTGCACGACTGCGTGGACGACGAAGTCCGGTATGAGAGTCCTGTTCGGATCCGACCGGATGACCGACTCGTCCACGATCTCCTCGCAGCTCACGATGACTTTCTTGGCCGCGAACGCAGCGTCCTTCTGCTCGCCTATGATACCCCATATGTGCGAGTTGCCGTTCACGTCGGCCCTCTGGACATGGACCACTGCAACGTCGGGGTTCAGCGGCGGGACCGTCGATACGACCTCGTCGCTGTACGGGCTCTTTATTGTCCTGATGAGCGGGTTCTCAGGGGGCAGGTCAGAGCCGATGTTCGTCCTCATCGGAAGGAAGGGCATCTTGGTCGCCCCGGCGAACAGCCTGCCAGACAAACCGAAGTGCGTGTACTCCTCGATTTCGATCGGCTTTGGGATGCTCTTCTCGAGCGACCGTCTGAAGCATCTCAGGGAGCCCACGCCGGGGTTGCCCGCGTAGCTGAATACCAGCTTCTTGGCGCAACCGGCGGCTATCATCTGGTCGTAGATGATGTCCGGGGTGGCCCTCAACAGGGTCAGGTCCTTCCTCTTCTGCCTTATGATCTCGTGTCCTGCCGCGAACGGGATCATGTGCGTGAATCCCGCGAGGTAGATGGAGTCCCCGTCCTTGACATACCTGGACACCGCCTCCTTCATTGTCATCATCTTATCAGACATCATCTCACTTCCCCTCCAGATCGGGTGCGAACTTGAATCCGTACCGTATGACTCCCTCTTCAGTGTATATCTTCTTGAGCTCGGCCTTGACGGGCATGCCCATCTTGACGTCTTTGGGGTTCACATCCGTCATCTGGCCGATTACCTTAGGGCCCTCGGCGAGCTCGACGATAGCCACGGGGTATGACCCTCCGGCCTTCATCTGGTCCGCGAACTCCGGGGGTGCGCCGCCCGCCCCTATCAGGACGAACGTGTGCACCTTGCCCTTCCCGCTCAGCTGAAGCTCCTCGAACTCCGAGGAGGCGTTGCAGTACTTACATACGCCCTTGGGCGGGAAGTTCACGGCTCCGCACTTCTTACACTTCTGCCCCATCATCTGGTATCTCTGGGGTATCGTGCGCCAATACATGGGGACCGAAACATGTGCCATTCATCTCACCTCACTTGAGAGCTCCCTTGAGCTTCACATACTGGATGTAGTCGATATACTCCTTCTTCTCCAGCTGGTCCTTGAAACTCGGGACCGGCTTCCTGTCGGAGACGACCTTGAGGCTGACGGCATCGCTGCCAGCGCCTGACCCGTACGAGATCATGATGATCCTGTCCCCGACCTTCGCCGCGTCCAAGGCAGCCACGAGCCCGACCGTTGTCGAGGCAGCCCCGAGGTCTCCCAGGTTCACGGAGACGAGGCCGGACGCCATCTGTGCGTCGTTGAACATGAGCTTGCCCGCGACCGAACCCGGGGTCTTCGCATCCGGCTGCTGTATGACGACATGGGCGTAGTCCTCAGGCTTTGTCCCCAGCTTCTTCAGGAGGGAAGCGCAGGCCTTCGTCGTGCAGGTGGTGAACGCGGACGCGAAGAACTTCTTCACGTTCAGGTCCTGGAGCGTCCCTTCTCCGGCTGGCTTGAACCGCTCACCGAAGTGTTCCATCGCGAACGACGCATAGCCCTCGACCTCGGCTATGAGGTTCTCGGAGGAGAGCACGAACCCCGCCGCGCCAGCGCCCATCGGGTGCTCCAGCGGGTCCCACATGCTTGCCCTTGGAGCGTCCGCGGTCGCCACGACAGCGACGCCGCCTGGGCTCGCCTTCACGTGCTCGATCCCGGATACGAGCGCCTCTGTGCCCGCCCTGGTTGAGGTAGTGTGGTCCGTCGTGAACGCCGAGTTAGGCATGCCAACATTGACCAGAACGGTCCCTGAGAGGAGTTTCTCGAGGTACGGTGCGGTCGTTGACGCGAACGCAAACCTCGTGACCTTCGCTGGAGCCATCGGGACGGACTCAAGCGCCCTCTTGGATACCCTCGATGCCGCCGTCAGCGCGTCTTCGTCGAAGCTCATCACGGCCTTCTCGCTGACGCCTGCGGCCTGGAACGAGCCCCACGCCTTGGCGTAGTCCTCCTTCTTGATCCTCAGCCTGGGGACATATGAATTGTACCCGGATATGCCTGCGGTCATCTGGCTCACCTCTCCATGATCGAGACGGACACTGTCCCTCCCGATCCTCCGACGTTGTGTACCAGGCCTTTCTCGATGCCCTTGACCTGTCTGATTGGTTTCTGGACAGTGCCCCTGAGCTGATTGAACATCTCGTATGCCTGACCGGTTCCGGTGGAGCCGATCGGATGTCCCTTGGACTTCAGGCCCCCGCTCGCATTCACGGGCTTGTCGCCATCGATCTTGGTGTGCCCTTCCTCGATGAACTGACCCGCCTTGCCCTTCTCGCAGAATCCCAGGTCCTCGTAGGCGAGGAGCTCGGCGATCGTGAAGCAGTCGTGGACCTCGGCCAGCTGTATGTCCTTCGCCGTCAGGCCCGCCATCTTGTAGGCGTGTTGAGATGCCCGCTTCGTGCCTTCGAGCGTCACCGTGTTGATCCTGTCGTGTATCGCGAGGTAATCGCTGGAGGTGCCGAACCCGGTGATGTATATGGGCGTGTCCGTGAACTGTTTGGCTACCTCAGCATCACATACGAGCAGCGATGATGCGCCGTCGGTCGTGGAGCAGCAGTCGAACAGGTTGAGCGGGTAAGCGACTATCGGAGCCTTCATTGCCTGCTCCAGCTGAATCTCCCTTTGGAACTGTGCCTTCGGGTTCTGCGCGCCGTTCTTGTGGTTCTTCACCGCCACCATCGACAGGTGCTCGCGCTTCGTCCCGAACTCGTGCATGTGCCTGTGGGCGATGAGGGCGTAAAGACCTGCGAATGTCGTGCCAGCGAGCCTCTCGTACTCAGTGTCGCCTGATACGCCCAGCCAATACTTCTGCTTCATGCCGGAGACATCCGTCATCTTCTCGACGCCGCCCGCAAGGACCATCTTGTGCGCGCCGGACATGACATCCATTACGGCTGCGACAAGCGCGTATCCTCCGGAGGCGCATGCGTTCTCGACCCTGACCGTGTGAATGTACGGCAACCCGACGTACTCGGCGACCAGTGCGGACATGTTCCCGAGCTGGAACCCTCCCGACCCCAGGTTGCCCACATAGGCCGACTCTATCTGCTTCGGGTCGAAATTCTTGTCGACGCTCGAAGCCATGTCCTTGTATGCCTCGAAGAACAGTTCCTTTATGCCCTTCTCGGGGAACTCGCCGTACTTGCTCTGCCCCGCTCCAACAATCGCAACTCTCCTCATATCAGGTCCCTCGATTCGCTCATGGCCAATGGGCGCACCCGGCTCCCAGCAGCACATCATCCGACGCCCGTTCTGCGAGTCTGGGATGGCGATTTTTGGAAACACGAATCCGGCTATTTAACCATTGGTGAATAACATCGGCCATCTCCTGATTTTTTAGACAAGCGCTTACGAATCTGTCTGCGCATCGTCCGATGCACTCCCTTTTTCGTATCCTGGAAACGACTCTCGTAACAGGCCAGGCTACCTCGTGGGCAGATGATAAATACGGTGTTCATCATGATGTTGTCCGAACATCTCACGAGGTAGTGTGAATGAGGTCATACAAGGACATCCCCCTCTGGAAGAATGTCAAGGAAGAGGAGTGGAATGATTGGAGATGGCAGCTCAGGAACAGGGTCACGACCGTCGAGCAGCTGAAGCAGGTCATCAACCTCACTCCGGATGAGGAAGCGGGGGTCAAGGAGTCCCTCAAGATCCTCCGCATGGCTATCACGCCTTACTTCGCGACCCTGATGGACCCGAACGACTCGCATTGTCCCGTGAGGATGCAGGCCGTCCCAACGATCAAAGAGACGGACTTCAGCGCCTCCGACATGGAGGACCCGCTCTTCGAGGATATCGACTCGCCAGTGCACGGGCTCACGCACAGGTACCCTGACAGGGTCCTGTTCCTCATAACCGACCAGTGCGGCATGTATTGCAGGCACTGCACGAGGAGGAGGCTCGCCGGTCAGACGGACGCTGAGAGAGGTCAGGACACGATCGACGCCGCGATCGAGTACATCACGAAGCACAAGGAGATCAGGGACGTGCTTCTTTCGGGCGGCGACTGCCTATTGGTCTCGGACGAGAAGCTCGAGGAGATCATCTCCCGCCTCCAGGCGATAGACCATGTCGACATCGTCAGGCTGGGCAGCAGGGCGCCAGTCACACTGCCGCAGAGAATCACTCCGAAGCTGTGCGCGATGCTGAAGAAGTACCATCCGATCTGGCTCAACGTGCACTTCAACCACCCGAAGGAGATTACGCCGGAGTCGAAGAAGGCCGTGGAGATGCTCGCGGACGCTGGGATACCCGTCGGCAACCAGTCCGTGCTCCTGAAGGGGATCAACGACTGCCCGACGATCATGAAGGCCCTCGTGCAGAACCTCGTGAAGATCAGGGTCAGACCGTACTACTATTACCAGTGCGACCTGTCCAGGGGCATCGAGCACTTCAGGACCTCTGTCGCGAAGGGCATCGAGATCGCGGAGGCACTTAGGGGACACACATCCGGGTTCTCCATCCCGACATTCATAATCGACGGCCCCGGAGGAGGGGGCAAGATACCCATAGCTCCCCAGTACCTCATATCGATGTCCGACAAGAGGGTCATACTGAGGAACTACGAGGGCGGCATATTCCAGTACCCCGAGCCGAAGGACAGGGTCAGTGTCTGCCCGCCGACGTGCAAGCTGTGCGATACCTACGGGAAGATCGAGAGCAAGGAAGGCGTTGCCGGCGTGCTCTCAGGCGAGAAGTTCGCATTGATCCCCGAAGGAACCGCGAGGGCGGAGAGGCGAAAGGGCTACGGGAAGCACTGACCTCCTACGAGAATCGTCCGCAAACCACTTCCAAGAACCTTTCGATTAATTGCGAAACCATTAAGTGAGGCTATCATATTCTTCGCCGTCAGTCCAGCGAGGCGAGCCAATGAGTAGGAACATCTTCGTAAAGGAACTCACGCACACGCCTGTCGAACAGCAGACGGTCGAATTCGTGGAAAGGAAGGGCATAGGCCATCCTGACAGCATTGCCGATGGCCTTGCTGAGAGCGTGAGCCGTGCGTTGTGCCATATGTACATCGAGAGGTACGGACGG
>JAABQR010000143.1 GCA_011391345.1 Methanobacteriota archaeon
GCCAGCTGAGCGACCGCGACGGACGCGAGCACCTCGGCGTTCTGCTGCACCAGGAGCCCCGCGATCGTTGCGGGCGAGGTACCGCCGGCCATGCACTCGGGCGGATACACACAGGGCTGGCCAGCCTTAGCGTAAGATATCAGGCCCTCAGTGGATTCCTTCGACAGTGTGAGCGGGCTAACTGGGTTCGCGAAGCCGAGCATGAGAGGCCTCTCAGCGAGCGCATCCCTGCCGCCGGAAACGATCGAGGCAAGGTCCAGGGACTCTTCGGTCCCCCTCGTCCCCCAGTTCCAGCCGTCAATCGTCTTGTTCGTGTGCTTGAAGGAAAGGAAGATCGCCTGAAGGTGGGCTATGCGCTCCGGCACATCCCTAGGCCAGCAGACCCACGAGGAGTGGTCGATGTTGGGCAGGGCGTCGGTCAGCCTCAGGAAGGATTCGAGGTCCTTCGCGGTCGACGGCCTCACGACCCCGTCCAAGCCCTCGACCTGGACCGCCGTGCCCATGCTGCTCAGGTGGACCTTGCCCTCGCCGAACGCCAGCTCATGCTTCCCGTCCCGGGTGTACAGCTTGAACCTGGACGGCGCCGCCGATATTGCGTCCATGAGAACGCGCTCCGGGAACCTCACCACGCGCGTGGCCTTGTCGAAGCTGGCTCCTGCCCCAACGAGCAGCTTCACAGCCTCGTCCTCGAGCACCTTGATGCCGGTCCCCTCGAATATCCTGATGGTCGCGTCGTGGATCCTTCCGATGTCGTCCCTCGAAAACGGTTCGCATCTCACATTCATACAGACCACCGAAGTCATTTAGTAGGAAGCAGGACGGTGAATGCGGGTTGATGATATCTATCTTGGCGCGGAGGAAGGAGAAGAAGGCCAAGACGCCTCGGAAGGTCCTCACTTGCCCCCAGTGCGGTTCCGCTGACCTGTACTATGAGGCTGCGCTCATAACGGGATACAAGTACCACTGCAAGAAGTGCAACTACATCGGCGCGTTCGTGATAGAGAAGGAAATAGAGGACGACGCGGGCGAGTGATCCCGCGAGGCGTCTCCTGGCCGCATCAGGCGAACATCGGCCCTGATTCCATCCCCTTCTGGTCACCCTCGTCCAGGACCTTGGAGATGGCCTTCTCGAAGTCGACCATGGAGACGATGTCCCTGTTCTCACGTATGGCAAACATGCCAGCTTCGGTGCACACGGCCTTGATGTCGGCTCCAGTGGCTCCATCCGATTTGGACGCGAGCTCCTCAATGTTCACGGTCTCGTCGAGGTTCATGCGCCTGCTGTGGATAGTGAATATGGCGGTCCTGGACTCGTGGTTCGGCAAGGGGATCTCTATGATCCTGTCGAACCTGCCGGGCCTGAGCAACGCCTCATCGAGTATGTCCGGCCTGTTGGTCGCGCCAATTATCTTGACCTCTCCGAGCGGGTTGAATCCGTCCAGCTCCGCCAGCAACTGCATCAGCGTCCTCTGGACCTCGCGGTCCCCGGACGTGGCCATCTCGAGCCTCTTGGCGCCCACGCTGTCCAGTTCGTCTATGAACACTATCGAAGGGGCCTTCAGCCGCGCGAGGTCGAACAGCTCCCTGACGAGCCTCGCGCCCTCTCCGATGTACTTCTGTACCAGCTCCGAACCGACGAACCTGATGAACGTAGCATTGGTCTGCTTCGCGACCGCCTTCGCCAGCAGCGTCTTACCAGTGCCAGGAGGTCCGACAAGCAGCACGCCCTTCGGCGGGTCGATTCCTACCTTCTTGTACAGCTCAGGCCTCAGCAACGGGTCCTCGACCGCCTCGCGGATCTCGATGATCTGCTCCTGAAGTCCTCCTATCTCTTCGTATGTTGTATCGGGCTTGGTGATGATCTCGGCGCCTACGACCACAGGGTCGAGAGACGGGGGCAGGACGCCCATTACCGCTAGCGTCTGCTTGTTGAGCGCCACGCGCGCGCCTGCGACCAAGAGTTCAGGTGAGACGTAATCCGATGTGCTGACGACGAAGTCGGGGCCAGTCGAGCTCTTCACGACGACCCTTCCGTCAGCGAGCATGTCCTTTATCTGTCCAATTATCAAGGGGGGTGTCTTCAGCCTCTCCAGTTCGGCTTTGAGCCTCTTCAGCTCCTTCTGGAGCCTGATCAGTTCTCCCTCGACGAACCTCTTCTCGCCCTCGGAACGGCGGGCCTCCTCAACGAGTTCCAGGTTCCTCTCCTCGAGGACCGAGATCCTCCTCTGTATTTCATCGAACATCTCAGCGGATTGGACCTGTGACAATGCTTTGCACCCCATTCCAGTATGTGTTCCGAGCTTCGAACGTAATAAGGTTAAATACTCTATTTATCCTTTGCTGGTTGCACTCAGTGACGGTGTTTTGATGATTTGCGAGATGTGCGGGAGAGATGCCACTTTCTGCAAGAAAGTGACTATCGAGGGCGTGCATCTTGAAGTATGCGCCGAATGTGCAAGATTTGGCACGGAGGCGCAGAAAGCGACCACTAAGCCCGAGGGCCCGAAACCGATCATCACTCAGAGGTTGGAGGTCCGGGAGAAGCGTGGCAAGCCTCGGGACATCTACGTCGCGGGGGAGACTGAAGAACTCGCCGACGATTTCGCGAACAGGATTCGGGACGCGAGGCAGAAGCGCGGGATGAGTCAGAAGGACCTAGCCATGAGGATCAACGAGAGGGTAACGGTCCTCAGCAAGATCGAGACTGGCGACATGAGGCCCGACGAGAGGCTCATATCCAAGCTGCAGAAGGAGCTCGGCATCACGCTCAAGGAGAAGGTCGCCCCGATTCAGATGGCAAAGGAGTCCGGACCGCGCCCACTTACTCTGGCCGACCTGATCAAGATCAAGAAGTAGCGGCTGGCCGGATCATCTTGCGATGTCCCTGCTCAGCACCGCGGACTCAGCGCGCTGAAGGTATCCCAATTCTATCTGGAGCCCATATGATGATGCGACGAGGAGAGCCGCCGGCTCGATATCGATGCCGAGCATCTCCTGCTCCTTGTTCACTCTCGACACGACCTCGCGCTTGGGCACCGACTTCGTCTTCACGATCCTCTCGACGATCTCGGTGAACAGGTCCGTGGTCCTCTTCGCGCCCTCTTCGAGGGCCGCCTTCGGCGGCCTGTAGTCGACGGGCACCGCCACGCCTGAGTAATCGAAGGTCGGGACGAGGCTGCCGTTCCTGCGCTCAAGGAAACCGCCCGAGAGGCCGGCCTCCATCAGCTTCTGCGCCTCTTTCGGCGAGAACCATCTGAGGTCCATCGATGCCGAGAAGACGAATTCCTTCTCGGTCAGCTCCTCCCTCCCCTTGCTCTTGTAGAGAACCGCTATGCTCTTCTGAAGCTCACTCATCTCCGTCTATGCTCCCGAGGTCTTCCGTTATGATGTAGTCGATGCCGAGGTCCGCCATCCTAGACTCTTCGGCCAACGGTGCGAACACTCCGAGCGTGAACCCAAGGTCTCTCTTGACCCTCGACGCTTCTTCCGCGAGCGCGTGCGGGACGACAATCTCCTGTATCCCTATGTCCAGCACGTCCCGCGATAGGTCGAGGAAGGCTCTGCCACCAATCAAGGGGTCAGAACCGAGGATCCCATCCCGGTAGTCCGCTTTGAGTATAATGTTCTCGGACAACTTAAATGCTCCTCTCAGCTCGTCGAGGCTCGTGAGTGTCGCTGTCCCGACGACAGCCTTCTCGGCGCCTGCGATGATGACATCGATGACGTTCTGCCCGAAGCGTATGCCCGCCTCGTACATCGTGGGCATCTCGTCGCATATCTCACGTGCGATGTCGAGTTGGGGCTTGTTCCTCTCTATCCCGTCCTCGTCCGAGACGTAGAGCATCTCGTGGTCCGCCAAGAGCCGGGTGATGATGTTGTCCAACTCCTCGCGCGGGTACGCGCGTCGAAAGAAGTTACGGCCCTTCAGAGACAAAAGAGGTATTGCTCTCATGACAAGGGGGCGCAGAAAGACTAGGACGTAGATATATCCGTGCATCAGGGATGAGTGCTGCGATTCTCGATTTGCACAGTGCGAGCGCCATATCGGGATACGGTAACGGTTATATAGAAGTACTAACATATACGAAACCCTACCCCGAAAATGGAAGGGCGAGAGACTGGTCGATCCAGATAGATTAGGGAGGTATGAAATGATAGGCCAAACACCGATTTATATACTGAAAGAAGGAACGAAGAGGGACAAGGGCAAGGGCGCGCAGTTCAACAACATCACTGCAGCCAGGGCCATAGCCGATGCCGTCAGGAGCACGTTGGGCCCGAGGGGCATGGACAAGATGCTCGTCGACAGCATGGGCGATGTGGTGATCACCAACGATGGCGTCACCATACTGAAGGAGATAGATGTAGAGCACCCCGCAGCCAAGATGATCGTCGAGGTCGCCAAGACCCAGGACGAGGAGTGCGGCGACGGGACGACCACTGCAGTCATCCTCGCCGGTGAGCTGCTGAAGAAGGCCGAGGGACTCATCGAGCAGAATATCCACCCGACTGTCATATCTGGAGGCTACAGGCTCGCAGCCAACAAGGCGAAGGAGTATCTCGAGGAGGTCGCGATCAAGGTGTCCCCGAACGACAAGGAGACGCTCATGGACATAGCGAAGACATCGATGATATCGAAGAGCGTCGCCTCGTCCAGGGAGCTCCTGGCCAAGGTAGCCGTCGATGCCGTAACCGCCGTTGCCGAGAAGAAGGAGGACGGAACATGGACGGTCGACGATGACAACATCCAGATCGTCAAGAAGCAGGGCGGATCGATGGATGACACGACGATGATCTCAGGCATCATAGTCGACAAGGAAGCCGTGCACCCAGCGATGCCGAAGAAGGTCGAGAAGGCCAAGATCGCCCTCGTCGATTCGGCGCTCGAGGTCAAGAAGACCGAGATTGACGCGAAGATAGAGATCACGGACCCGAGCCAGCTGCATGCGTTCCTCGAGGAAGAGGAGAACATGCTCAAGAAGATGGTCGACACCGTGAAGAAGTCCGGAGCGACCGTGCTGTTCTGCCAGAAGGGCATCGACGACCTCGCACAGCACTACCTGTCCAAGGCAGGCATCTACGCCGTGCGCAGGGTCAAGAAGAGCGACATGGAGAAGCTCGCGAAGGCCACTGGCGCCAACCTGGTCACGAAGCTGGACGACCTCAAGGCTGACGACCTCGGCGTGGCGAACCTCGTCGAGGAGAAGAAGATCGCGGACGACAGGATGACTTTCGTCACCGGGTGCAAGAACCCGAAGGCAGTCTCAGTACTGATCAGGGGAGGCACCGAACATGTCGTGGACGAGATCGACAGGTCGCTGAACGACGCAATCAGCGTCGTCGCGGTCGCCTTCGAGGACGGGAAGCTCGTCACGGGCGGCGGCTCCGCGGCGACCGAGCTGGCCCTCAGGCTGAGGGACTTCGCGGCATCGATCGGCGGCAGGGAGCAGATAGCCATAGACGCGTTCGCATCCGCGCTCGAGGTCATACCGACGGCGCTGGCTGAGAACGCCGGCTTGGACCCGATCGACATCCTGATCGAGCTGAGGCAGGCGCACAAGGCGGGCAAGAAGACCGCTGGTGTCAATGTCTTCACTGGCAAGATCACGGACATGAAGAAGGAGAGGGTCCTTGAGCCGATAAGGGTCGGCAGGCAGGCCATCAGCTCCGCCACGGACGCGGCCGTCATGATCCTCAGGATCGATGACGTGATAGCGTCGAAGGGCGGCAGCCCGAAGGGCCCGCAGGGACCTGGCCCCGGCGACATGGGAGACATGGACTGAAGTCCATCCCCAAACCCCTTTCCCAAAACCTTTCAAGTTCGAAACGCGGGCTCAACACGCCCGTGAACCCGCTGGAGGCTACCACTGATGGCTGACGAGGACGCGGGCGAGCTCGACGTGCCCGACAACGAACAGGAGACGAAGGAGGCACCTCCGTCCGACCCGATCGCGGAGAGGGACAGGAGGATCGACGAGCTCACGGACGACCTGAAGCGCCTCCAGGCAGAGTTCGAGAACTACAAGAAGCGGGTCCTCAGAGAGGGGGCTGAGAAGGCCAAGACTGGCGCGGAGGGCGTCGTGCGCGACCTCCTGGCGCTCATGGACACATTCGACAAGGCCCTCGAGGACGCGGAGAAGAACGAGTACCCCGAGCCGCTCAGGAACGGGCTCGAGAGCATACATAGGCAACTCCTCCAGACACTCCAAAGACAGGGGCTGAGAGAGGTCAAGACCGACGGACGGTTCGACCCGTTCGAGCACGAAGCCATCATGCGCGAGGACCGCGATGACATGGACGACGGAAGGATACTCGAGGTGTACCAGAAAGGGTACGCGTTGGGTCCCAAGGTCATACGAGCGGCCAAGGTCAAGGTCTCCAAGAACGTGAAGACAGCGGAGACCCAAGACACTCACGATACACAGGAATCACAATCGGAGAATAGAGGTGAATGAGCAATGGCAGAATCTAAGGGAAAGATCATAGGCATCGATCTCGGCACGAGCAACTCAGCGGCCGCGGTCGTGGAGGGCGGCAGGCCCACGATAGTACCGAGCGCGGAGGGGACGAGCCTGGGAGGCAAGGCGTTCCCGTCGTATGTCGCGTTCACAAAGGACGGGCAGATGCTCGTGGGAGAGCCGGCAAGGCGCCAGGCGGTCTCCAACCCAGAGGGGACCGTGATGGCGATCAAGAGGAAGATGGGCACGGACCACAAGGTCCAGGTCCACGGCAAGGAGTACACGCCTCAGCAGGTGTCCGCATTCATACTCCAGAAGATCAAGAGGGACGCCGAGGCATACCTTGGCTCGAAGGTCGAGAAGGCGGTCATCACGGTGCCCGCGTACTTCAACGACAACCAGAGGCAGGCGACGAAGGATGCAGGGACCATCGCCGGGCTCGAGGTCGTTAGGATCATAAACGAGCCCACGGCGGCCGCGTTGGCGTACGGCCTCGACAAGTCGGAAAGCGAGCAGAAGATACTCGTGTTCGACCTCGGAGGCGGGACTCTCGATGTCACAATCATGGAGTTCGGCCAGGGAGTGTTCGAGGTCATATCCACCAGCGGCGACACGCAGCTGGGCGGCACTGACATGGACAACCTGCTCGTGGAGTACATCTCAAAGGAGTTCAAGGCCGACACAGGCATAGACATCTCGAAGGACAAGATGGCCGTCCAGCGCGTCAGGGAGGCGGTCGAGAAGGCCAAGATAGAACTGTCCTCGACGCTCGAGACGGAGATCAACCTCCCTTACGTGAGTGCGGACGCGTCAGGACCCAGGCACCTCGCCATGAAGCTGACGAGGGCGAAGCTCGAGGAGCTCATTAAGCCAGTAGTCGAGCGCTGCAGGGGCCCCACGATGCAGGCCATCCAGGACGGGAAGCTGTCCTCGGAGAGCATAGACAAGGTCATCCTCGTCGGAGGGCCGACAAGGATGCCGATGGTGCAGCGGTTTGTCGAGGGAATCGTAGGTCCGAAGATCGTGCGCGGAGTGGACCCGATGGAGTGCGTGGCCATGGGCGCGGCGATACAGGCAGGGATCATAGAGGGCAGCGTCAAGGACATCCTGCTGCTCGACGTCACACCGCTCTCACTGGGCGTAGAGACGATGGGCAGCGTGTTCCACAAACTCATCGAGAGGAACACGACCATCCCCACGAGGAAGAGCGAGATATTCACGACCGCCACGGACGGGCAGACGAGCGTCGAGATACACGTGCTCCAGGGCGAGAGGCCGATGGCCTCTGACAACGTCACCCTGGGCAGGTTCCACCTCATCGGCATAGCGCCGGCCCCCAGGGGTCTCCCCCAGGTGGAGGTCACGTTCGACATAGACGCCAACGGCATCATAGACGTGAAGGCGAAGGACCTCGGCACTGGCAAGGAGCAGAAGATAACGATCACCGCGACCACGAAGCTCGGGAAGGACGATGTAGAGCGCATGGTGAAGGACGCGGAGAAGTTCGCGGACGAAGACCGCAAGAGGAAGGAGAAGGCCGAGCTGAAGAACCGCGCGGAGCAGAGGGCGTACGAGGTCGCTCACATCATCGAGGAGATGGGTGACAAGATCGCCCCGGACCTCAAGGAGAAGCTCACGAAGCTGGCCGAGGAACTGAAGGCCGCGGTGCCTTCCGACGACCTCGTCCTGATCAAGCAGAAGCTCGACGAGCTCGAGAAGGCGCTCTTGGAGGTCGGCAAGAGGGTCTACGAGGCGGCCCAGCAGCAGCAAGCGTCGCAGCAGGCCCAACAGGCACCCCCGCCAAGCCAGGACGAGGCTCAGGGCCCATCCAGCGGCGAGGACGGCTTCGTGGACGCCGAGTACAAGATCGTCGATGACGACAAGAAGTGACGGCGTTCCGAAACCTCTTTCACCCTTCACCCGTTACTCGTGCTGAGCCGGACGAACGGCCCATGTCACTGGGAGACGTCAGATGGCCGCGAAAAGAGACTATTACGACACGCTAGGGGTCCAGCGGACCGCCTCGAAGGACGACATCAAGAAGGCCTACAGAAAGCTGGCTATGAAGTACCATCCGGACATGAACAAGGAGAAGACCAAGGAGGCAGAGGAGAAGTTCAAGGAACTCTCGGAGGCCTACGAGGTCCTCGCGGATGACGAGAAGAAGAAGAGGTACGACCAGTTCGGGCACGAGGGCGTCCAGAGCACTTTCAAGGGCGGCGGGTTTGACTGGTCCGACTTCACCCACTACGGAGACATAAGCGACATATTCGGCAACTTCGGAGGGTTCGGAGGCAGCATATTCGACCAGTTCTTCGGCGGCGGACAGGGGAGGTCCGGCCCGCAGGAGGGCAGGTCCCTCAGGTACGACATCGAGGTCACCCTTGAGGATGCAGCAGCCGGGGTCGAGAAGGACATCAGGGTGCCCCACAGCGTGTCCTGCAAGACTTGTGGGGGTATGGGGGCGAAGCCAGGGGACATGAAGACCTGCCCCACATGCAAGGGTAGCGGCCAGGTTCAGAGGGGACAGAAGCGCGGCTACACTTCGTATGTCACGATCTCAGCCTGCCCCACCTGCAGGGGGGGTGGAAAGCAGATCACGAAGTCGTGTCCGGACTGCAACGGCGCCGGATCGACCCAGACGACCTCGACGCTCCAGGTATCCATACCCAAGGGCGCCGAGGAGGGCATGAGGCTCAGGATCCGGGGAGCTGGAGAGGCGGGGCCCAACGGCGGACCATCGGGGGATCTGTACATAGTGATCCACATAGAGGATCATCCCGTCTTCGACAGGGACGGACACGACCTGTGGGTCGAGGCGCCGGTCACATTCGCGCAAGCTGCCCTCGGGGCGGATGTCGACGTGCCCACCATAGACGGAACCGCAAGGGTGACCGTCCCCGCGGGGACGCAGACCGGGACCGTACTCAGGCTGAAGGGGAAGGGAATGCCGGACCTGAGGGGGTACGGGACAGGGGACCAGTTCGTGAAGGTCTCCGTAGTCACGCCTGCGAAGCTCACGGCCGAGCAGAGGAACATGATGAAGAAACTCGGGGAATCCCTCGGGGATTATGGCAAGGGGACGAAGAGGAAGTCGGTGTTCAGCAGGTTCGGGAGAGGCACCTGAGGAAAACCTATTTATCCCGACAGGCACAAATCACCATCAGATGAAACGTATAGGGCTCCTGACTGAGGACCCGAGGACGTATTTTGAGATGCTCGAGGTGCTCAGAGAGAGGGGACTCGAATATGTCTCGCTCGACTTCGACGACGCCGTCCCGGCCCATGTCGGGGTTGTGATCTCGACCGAGAGGGAGAAGGCGAGGGTCTCTTTCGACGAGGTTGTGACAGACCACGACCCGGATGTGGCTGTGTCCAGGGCGTTGAAGTTGCTGTCTGGGGATGCATCTGTCGAGAGCCTGTGCATAGGAGTCGACCCTGGACACAGGCCCGGCGTGGCGGCGATAGGGGACGGAGCCGTCCTGACGCGCACGATCGCACCTTCCCCCGAAGGCGTCAGCGAAATCATCGACCGCATCGTGAAGGCGTATCCGTGTACGAACCTGCTCGTCAGGATAGGCAACGGCGACAGGACCAACAGGAACAGGATATTCAACAGGCTCTGGGACCGCGGGCACAGACTGGAGATTGTCGACGAGAGCAACACCACCACGGACTCGGAGACACCGGACGAGGACGCAGCGGTCGAGATCGCGATGACTCCAGGGTACCGACCCGCTAAGAAGCAGAGGATACAGCCATGCGACGGCGAGCTGAGGAACATCCAGAGGCTCAGCAGGCTCGAAAGCAACGGGCGGCTCACAGTCTCGAAGGGACTCGCGGCCAGAGTCGCGGTGGGCGAGATATCGCTCAACGAGGCTATCGACCTGCAGTGTTCAAATGGCAAGTGACTAGAAGAGATGCTCTCTGACTATCCAGGAGCTTCCGCCGACACCGCACTTGAGCGTCTCGATGCCAAGGGCCTTAATCCTCTGCTCGACCTCATCAGTGCGCGAAGGATGTGTGTTGACGTAGACGGTCGCGCCCGTGTCTATTGAGAAATACGCGGGCAGACCCTCCTCCCTCATCTTCCTGACCTCGAGGATGACCTTGACAGTATCCGGACGCCAGAGTATCATCTCATCCAGGCCGGTCATCGTTATCCCGTGCAGAATGAGCGAGTCCCGCTCAGCCAGGATTCCGATCCGATCGATATCCTTCTTCTTGATTGCGCTCTCCATCTCCGCCAGCGCGCCGTGGACGTAGGCGAGACGCGAGTGGAAGAAAGGTGACCCGAGGACAGCCTTGTGGGCACTCTCGGTGTACTTGAACGCCGGGACCAGCGCCACGACTATCCCCATCTCGAACTCCTCTGACGCGACCTGGTAGGAATACGACTCCTCGTCGTCGTGCCCAGCCTTCCAGCGTGAGAAACCGCCCGTCACCGAGCGAGTGGCCGACCCCGCCCCTCTCCGAGCTATCACTGAGACCTGCTCAAGAGTCAGACACAGGCCGAGTGCTTCGCTGCTCGCCAGTGCGAGCGCGGCAAACCCCGAAGCTGATGAACCGAGTCCTACATTCGAAGGGAAGTTGTTCGTCGACATCATATGGAACCGGGCCTTCGATTCCGCTCTGCGCCTTACCTCATCCACCACCGACACTACACGCTCCAACTCCCTTCCCTGCAACTCCCTCGAATCCAGGTGAGCGCGGTCCTTGTCGAAGTCGCCGAACTCGATCGTCGTGTGCGATACCGTGGGCGAGGTGGCGACTGATATCGAATCATGAAACGGTAGTCTCAGGACCTCGTCTCTGAGGCCATGGTACTTTATCAGGCCCTGGATAGGATGAGCCTTCGCCGAAGCCTTCACACCAATACCTCATACGTCGAACAGGACTGTCACGGCCTTCCTCGAGTCATCGAACTCCAGCCTGTGGTAGGTCACACCCTTCACGACGGACCTCTTCGTATGCTTCTTCTCGTCGAAGTTCTCCCCCCGCGCGATGGCGACAAGCTTCGTGCCATCTGTATCGACCGAGAACTCGCCGAACACGAGGTTCTCGACATCGTGAAGGAACAAGAGTTCCTGGAGAAAATCGACCAGCAGTTGTTCACGGCCATCCGCTTCGAGTTCCAGTTTGACCTCTCCTGTGGGCGAGACCTTTGTCACATCGGTCATCTGGTCGAAGAGCGCATAGGCAGCATTCGCGAACCTCTCGCCGAGGGTGTTTCCATAGGCTTCGACCATTGCATCCGCGGTATGCTCCAGCAGCCTGTATCTCATGCATAGCTAATGACGATTCGAGGATATATCAAGACTGCGCCTCTGAGACCTCGGAGAAGTAATCACACGCTCTTGACACGACGCATGTGTCGCAGGCGGGTTTGCGCGCCCGGCAGACCGACCTCCCATGCTCGATCAAGTTGATGTGAAGATTATAGTACTCGCTCACTGGGACGAGTGACTCCATTACACCCTGGGCGGCCTCCCTGGTGACCTTGGGGCCGATGAGCCCCAGCCTCTTGGTAACCCTGTGGACGTGCGTATCCACAGGGAACGCGGGCATGCCCAGGGAGAAGAGGAGGACTATCGACCTTGTCTTTGGCCCGACGCCTTTGATATGAGCGAGCCATCGGTCCGCATCCGAGGTAGTCATATCCCTCAGGAAGTCCAACTCGATCGCTCCGCGCTCACGATTGATGAACTCAAGTGCGCCGATGATCCTCCTCGCCTTGATATCCGGGAGACCACCCGACCTGATGACCTTCGCCACGGCAGATGGGGCCTCCCCCAGCAGGTCGCTCCAGTCGCTGTATGCGCTCTTGAGCGCCAAGAATGATCTGTGCGAGTTCACATCTGTCGTGTTCTGTGACAGTATCGTCTCAACGAGCGTGTCGACGGGGTCCTCGTTTGCGCACGCCGACTTCTCGCCATAGAGCTTGGTGAGAGCCCTGTTGATGGCTGCTGTCTTGCGTCTCAAATCGCCCTCGGAGATTCCGTGGTCCATCCCATTCAGCCCGTCGTTATCTTCACGTTCCTGAAGAGGATACTGGGCATAAGCGCGCTCCCGAAATCCACAACATCCGCCCCTACTCGCTCGACGTTCTTCATCAGGTCTGTGACGTTGCCCGAGACCATCGAGCCTCGGACCCCGCCCACGACCTCCCCATTCTTGATCAGCAGACCCGGACTTGCGACGAACGAGAAACCGCCGGTTTCCGTGTTGCTCGTGTGAGAGCCCTGGCATCCCCATACGAGGTAGCCGTGGTCCACGGATTCGATGAGCGATTTCATGCTGCCCCGGTCAGGCATGACCTGCAAACACAATGGTGCTGCTCCGACCGTGCCAGAGGATAAATCTCGAACCGCATTGCCTGTCGAACCCTCTCCGGAGACAGAGCCGTGGTAGCTGTCCCAGACATAACCCACCAGAGTACCCTTGTTCACTAGCCGGGTCTTCTGAGCTGCGACGCCCTCGTCATCGAATGGCCTCGACCCACATCTGCCAGACAGGAGGGGGTTGTCGTTGATGGTGACGTGTTCAGACCAGATAGGCTCTCCCAGCCTGCCAGACAGGAAGGATATCCCCTGATGGGTGTTCTGGCCGGAGAACGCCTCGCTGAGGACCACGTTGAGGAGGCCGTCACTTCCTGCACCGAGTGACATCGGAGAGAACACGACGTCGCATTCCTCCGTCTTCGCATCCATGATATGAGTACTCTTCTCCGCAATCCATCCAGCGCGCTCGCCGATCTTGTCGACCCGGAGGTCGCAGCTACGCGACTGTCCTGACTCCTCGCAGTCGGGTGATATTGATTCACCTGAGCCCGCAACGCAGCATATCAGTGCTTGGAGTTCCGTCTCAGACATGACCGACCGCATCCCGGACGAGTTCGTCACTCCCACCGTCCTCCCGGTCGATTCGACGGCCCCGTAAGGAGCGGACACATCCTTCGAAACAGATCTGGCGCCATCGACCATCTCCTCGGCCATCATGCTCATGACCGGGACGTCGAGCGAGGCCACCGACGTATCATACAATCCGGACACGGAGGGATACTTCTTGCTGCTGGATGGAAAACCACTCCAACGCTTATCGGATTCCATCAGGTTCGCGATTCTCACTGCATGGTCGATACACTCAGCAGTCGCTCTACGGTCGAACTCGTTGCAGGACGCCCCTCCGACCTTCCCGTCGACACAGACGCGCACATGAAGACCTGTTGCCATGATCGAGTCTGCGCTCGAGACCGACTCCCTCTCGACAGTCACCCTCCTGGTCCTCGTGCAAATGGCATATGCGTCGAATTCCGCGACCTTCTGTCTTCTCGCGGAGGCGCCCACTTCATCAAGCACGTGCAGTACGGCGGTTTCAGTGGCGCACTCCTTCGGCATCAGGCAGACCCCCCAAACACTACTCCGCCCTTCTTGAAGCTCAGATGCGGTCCGCCATCACTTGTCGGCATCGCCTGGAGCAGCTTACCACAGTAGCTGGATTCAAAATCGAAATCCTTGCCCACACCGTCAATCAATGCGAGCGACTTCGTGGCCACGCCGCTGATTGCCAAGCTCCTCACCGGTCTGCCCAACTCCCCCTTGACAATCTCGTAACATTCTTGAATGCTCACCTGGAAGCTGGAATTCGACTCCGCCTGTCCCCCGCTGACATCCACACAATAATATCCAAATTTCTTGTCCTCCAGCATTTCGTCCAGGGACACATCACCCCGTTCGAAGTACGTATTCCTCATACGAATCAATGGAGGGACCCTGTAGCTCTGGGCCCTGGCATTCCCAGTCGGCTCGATGCCGAGACGCGTGGCCCATTCCCTGTTGGTCATCTGCGCGCCAATCAGACCCTTGTCGATCAGGATGACCGTCTTGGGCAAGACCCCTTCATCGTCTGCCGTGATGTTCCCGAATCCATCCTCGATCCAGGGAGAGTCGACCATCGTCACCACCTCTGAGGCCACCCTGGCCCCTTCGAGGCCGTTGAATGCGCCCGCAGCGAAGAGGTCCGCTTCTGACAAGTGTCCAAGGGCTTCATGAGCAAGCATCCCCGACACCTTGGGAGAGATGACGCAAGGATGCGTACCACGCTTACACGAAACACCATCCATCTGCAGCCTCGCCTTCCTGGCCAATCGTTCAACGATCTTGTCGCCAGAACCATCCTCAGTGAACCGCTCCCACCCACGAGTCACCGTGCCAATCTCATCTCTGGCGGACACCAATCGGCCAGAAGTATTCCCGGAGGCGCTGGTCTTTAGATAGGCGTGTGACAGCGATTGTCGGACCTCGGTCCCCTCGCTCGTGACGAGAACCCTGTCCCCGGTGATGTCCGAGTAACTTGCTTTCGTGGTCGTCATGCGACGGTCAGCCTTAGTCGCATTCCTGCAAATCGAAGTCAGATACGATACCTTCTCAGCAAGGTCGACCTCGTTCAAAGGAATCCTCGCCTTCGAGGGGACGTCCATCTTGACGGGCTTCACCCCGTGAAGGCTTGTATCCGAAACGGCGGTTCGCGAAAGCGCACGAGCTGCTTTCACGGCTTCGGTGATTGTCTCAGATACGTCGCGCATCCCGTCGGAGACCGCGAACCCCCATCTGCCCGATTTCAAGATCCTCGCAGAATGCCCGCACTCGAACCTGCGCGTGACGCTCTCAATCGACGATTCGCGGAGTTCGATGGAGGTCTCAACGACGTCGTCGGCGCGGAGTTCCACGTAGTCCAGCCCCGAAACCACCCGAGACCGGACCGCCTTCACGAGAGGGTCCAGCAACACGCTCATCTGGCGGGTAGGAGTATCTTCCTCCATTAAAAAGGGGTAGGGTGTCACGAGCCTCGAATTGCACTGGCATGAATGATTTCGTTGCCCGTCAAAGCTTTTATACCGATTATGTCTGTGGTTCCCTCGTGAAGATCTGCGTCATCGGCTGTGGCGCGATAGGGACCACAATCGCCAGAGCCGTCGATGAGATGCCAGACATCGATACGACATACCTCACTGACAGGTCCCAGGAATGTGCCACCAGACTCCAGGAACGGACCAAGAAGGTCAAGTACATACCTGACATAGTCCCCGTCCTGCCTGAGATACGACTTGTCGTGGAGGCCGCAAGCCAGGATGCCGCGCGATACTATGCCCCCTTGACCCTTTCGGCTGGTGTGGACATCCTCCTAATGAGCGTGGGCGTGTTCCAGGACGAGGAGTTCCAGAGCGACGCCTTCCGGCTCGCCAAGAGGAAAAGCGCGAAGATATTCATCCCGAGCGGTGCGATCGGCGGCGTCGACGCACTCTCTGCAGCGAGCTTGGACAGCATGGATGAGGTCACGCTGACGACAACAAAACCCCCTTCTGCATTCGGACCGAGCGCCTATCTGGAGGCGAAAGGGATCGTCCCGGCGGACATAAGGGTCAGAACCGAGATATTCCATGGCTCCGCGAGGGAGGCTGTCAAACACTTCCCGCAGAACATCAATGTCGCTGCGACCATATCCTTGGCAGGGATAGGTTTCGAGAAAACCATGATACGGATTGTGTGTGACCCGCAGGTCAAGACAAACGAGCATAACCTCAAAGCGAAGGGGAAGTTCGGAGAACTCGATGTCGTCACCAGGAACGTCCCCTCCCCGAGGAACCCGAAGACAAGTTACCTGGCTGCCTTGTCCGCAATATCCGCAATCAAGAAGATCGCAGGCCAGACATGGGTCGGCATCTGACCTCGTCAACCTCTTTATACGGCAAGACACATTCGAGGCCAGTGATTCTGTGCCGACCAAGGAGAGATGGATATTCACATCCATGAAAGCCGATGTGGATGCGATCGTGCTCATGAATGGTACCGATCCGAACCTCGACAACAGTTTCTTCTACGCGACTGGGATCCCGAACGGCCTCTTCGAGGGCGGAATCGCCATCATCCAGCCAAGAAAGACAGAGGTGCTCAGCTCGGAGCTGGAGGAGCTCAGCTCGAAGTCTGCTGGCGTGCGCACGACTGTCTTCGGAAGCTCGGATCACAGACACACCCTCCTCACCCGAAGGCTGAAGGGGATGAGAAGGATAGGCGTCAATTCGCGGGAGATAACACACGCGAACTATCTGAAGATCAAGAAGGCAGCTGGCAGCGCGAAGCTCGTGGACGTGTCCACGGACCTCGAGAGCGCCCGTGTCATCAAGCAGCCAGACGAAATATCACTCATCAAGAAGGCGTGCAGGATCGGGTCCTCGGTGGCCGAGATGATACCTGACCTGGTGTCTGAGGGAATGACCGAAACCGAGGCTGCGGCCGAGCTCAACCATAAGATGATGAGACTTGGGGCGACAGGGCCAGCCTTCGTGACCGCAGTGGCATTCGGGGCCAAGAGCGCGGAGCCACACTACCACCCCGGGGCGAGGAAGTTGAAGCGCGGCCAATTCGCACTGTTCGACTTCGGGGCGAACTACAGACGCTATGTTTCTGACATCACCAGGACGTTCACATGCGGACCAGCGGACAAGAAGCAGAGGGAAATGTACGATGTTGTGCTGAGGGCCCAGCTCGCTGCGATTGATGCCATACACGCCGGCGTCCAGGGGAAGGATGTGGACCTGGCGGCCAGACGGATTATCGACAGTAGCAAGTTCAAAGGATGCTTCATACACGGCACCGGCCATGGGATCGGCGTCTCCGTGCACGACCCTGGAGCCATCTCACCAGCGAGGGACATGACCCTGAAAGAGGGGATGACCCTCACCGTCGAGCCGGGGGCATACATAAACGGCTTCGGAGGCGTCCGGATAGAGGATGACATCCTCGTGACGAAGAGAGGATGCCAGATCCTGACCCCCTGCACGAAGGAGTTCAGGGAGATCTAGAAGAGCGATAGCATCCTCGTGTCAAAGAACCTGTCGGCAAGCTCCTGGACTGCGAATATCATAACGACTCCGAGCAACGCGATCACGATCGAAGCCAGCCAGTCGTCGGAGACCGGTAGCTCGTCGACCAGCATGAAGCGTATGACGAATATCAGGATGACGAACGCGAAGAGGAGTCCGAGTTCCCCAATCTCCACCTCGTTCGTGATGTCCCTCACGAAAGGTATCACCAGGACCGCGATCACAGATACCAGCAACAGCCGCAGGACGAACGGCCCGTCCACCGACCATTCGCTGGCCACCAGTGCCGAGCTCACGTAGAATATCAATGCGACGAGGACGATAGCGACGAGGACCAAGAGCAACTGTTCGATGCTCATGCGAACACCTGCATCGAGACTGGCCTTCGAGCGTTAAGTTACTTTCGGCCTCTGCCCCCCTCAGTCTGTGCATCACTATCATCTCTCTCACTCGAAGTTGAAGGAGGGATTCGCATCTGTGGGCCTGACAACGCAGGAGGCTCACGCACCCTTTCCAGCGTCTCCAACCGCATCTGCATCCAAATCACCGACGGGAATCGCGTACCTTTCATGGCAACTCCGTGGATTCGTATGGAACTCATATGAGCCTTGTAGGACCTGGCAGGACTGGCAACAACACTTATCTACGGAAGTCAGGTTAAGGGAGTAACGTGGCCATATTCTTCAACGAGGAGTTCTACGGGCACATTCAGGACCCGTTCCATCCTGAGTCCCCCGAAAGGTTGAGGGGCATCGTTCAGAAGCTCAAAGCGCACGACCTGTGGAAGGACGTCCACTCGTCGAAGACCGGCCGTAAGGAGCATCTCAAGCTGGTCCACGAAGAGAATTACATCAACTTCATCGAGACCTGCGGAGAATGCAGTCTCACAATGGATACCAGGGTCCATCACGAAACATATGGGATAGCTGCGCTCTCCGCTGAGTGCGCAATCGATGCGGTCATGTTCTCGAAGGAACACGGAAAGCCGGCGTTCGCCCTGACCCGGCCACCGGGGCATCATTCAGGACCGAATTACGGCATGGGATTCTGCTACTTCAACAACATTGCCATCGCGGCAAAGTACCTGCAGGGGCATGGCGACAGACGGATTGCAGTCGTAGACATGGATGTTCATCACGGCAACGGGACCGAGCAGATTTTCGCAGCTGACCCGACCGTCCTCTACATCTCGACCCACCAGACAGGCATATTCCCAGGCACGGGGTCCCTCGATTTTATCGGAAAAGGGGATGGCCAAGGGTTCAACCTGAACATGCCCCTGGCATCCGGCTGCGGCGACTCCACGTTCGACCTGGCATACCGTAGCTTGACTCTGCCAGTCCTAGAGCAGTTCGACCCTGACGCTTTACTCGTGAGCATCGGTGTGGACAATCACTACAGAGACCCGCTCGCGTCCCTGAGCCTCTCCTCTGACGGCCATTTGAGGCAGGCGAAGGAGTTGCTGGCGTTCGCGAACGCGAAATGCGACGGCAGGACCACGTTCATGCTCGAGGGCGGGTACGACATACCGGCCCTCTCCGAGGTCGTCGCAGGCGTCGTCGGTGCCATGGAATCCGTAGAGATCCCTCTGGAATTCACAGACATCGTCGACAACAGCTGCCTCGGACGAGGCACTGTCGAGAGGTGTATGAGGAACGCGTCCGAGTACTGGGACCTATAGGTTGGGCTTCCTCTTCTTGACCAGGTCCAGTTGCTTCTCGTGGTCCCTCTTGACGTTGTTCTCGAGCGTGTCGAGGAGCGAATCGGTCGCCTTGTAGAGGTCCCAGTCAACGGTCTTGACATAGTACATGTTCTTGGCAGTGGTCAGCCTTGCGCTAAGGCTGTACTTGCTCTTCAGACCCTCGTGGTGGTAAACGCTCGCGTGCATCGAGAACACCCTCGGAGGCAGTATCCTGTCGATCCTCTTCATCGACTTGCCGATGATTTCGTACAGGACATCGTACACCTCTGGGTCGCCGACTTCCAGGCCGGTGATCTGGACATAGACTCCCTCCCTTGGGAGTAGGCTTATCACCTGCTCCATGAGGTCGACCTGAGAGAGGACGCCGACGAGCTTTCCCCCCTCCGTGACGAACAGGGTGGACAGCTTCTTTGCAAGAATGACCGAGACGGCCTTCTCAAGAGTGTCCGTGGGGGCCACGTATGTTGGGGAGCTGTTCATCACACCGCCGACCCTGACGTCGACTGGTCCCCTGTCGGAGCCCATGATCTCGTTCGGGGGCTTCGATGCCTTCGGGTTCCAGATGACTTCCATCACCTCAGTCATCCCGATGGCGCCGATGAGCCTGTCAGCCTTGTCCACGACTGGAAGGGTCATCTCGCCCAGGCCCATCATTACGACCTGGGCCTTTCTGACGGACTCCTCCTCGGTGACTGCGTGCGGGTTCCTGCTCATGATGTCCGAAACCCTCTTCTGCCTCAACTCGTCGACATTCGGGAGCATCTTGACGATGTCCGTCCGGGAAAGGAACCCGACCATCTTGTGGTTCCTGACGACCGGGGCGCCTCTGACGCCTGACGACAGCATCTCCTCCGCGGCGTGGAGGACCGTCATATCCTCTTCGAGCTTGGGGGCCGGGATCATTATGTGCTCGACCTTTGCGCTCAAAGTGACATTTCTGCGAGACAGAAGGACCTTGTGACTCACCAGTCCGATGGGCTTGTCCCCGTCGAGCACGGGAATCTCGCGCACCTTGGCCTTCCTCATCTTGGAGAGTACCTCAGAGACCGTCTCTCCTTTGTTGGCCGTCATAACCGGGGAGCTCATGATGTCCTTCACGAGCAACTTGTCTATCGCAATCGTCTTCAAACGAAACACATCCGTACACGGGGCATATGGTCAAAAATCCTGTGTGCGCCCATCCTTCCTCACCAATGCAAATTCCGCATCTAAATACTTTCTATCCCCTTCCATCGATTGATAGCGACGTCAATGCTTTATATGGTACGTCCAATCTGGTACATCGGAGATATCGCGCATCTGGCGCCCGGCGGCTGCCGGGTACGCGGAGGCATCGGCGTTGACTGAGAAGACCGAGGTTTTCGCGCGTCGGCACGGGCCGGCGCGCGCGCGCAACGGCGGGGGAAGTGTGTCGGGCGATAGGTTCGAGGGGGTAGGCCGGATGGGGTTCCACACTTTGGACGACTTTGACCTGCGAGGCAAGAAGGTGCTCCTGAGAGTTGACATCAACTCTCCGGTCGACGAGAAGACCTTGGCGCTCGAGGACGGGTCCAAGATACTCTCGTCGGTGCCCACGATTAGGGAGATTGTGGACAGGGGAGGCATGGTCGCCGTCCTGGCGCACCAGGGCAGGCCCGGCGATTATGACTTCATACCGCTCAACGAACACGCGAGCTACCTGAGCAGGTACCTCGGGAGGAAGGTCAGGTACGTTGACGACATTTTCGGAGCGCATGCACTCAAAGCCATAGAGGGATTGGCCGAGGGGGAATGCGTCCTCATGAAGAACGTGAGATACTTCGGGGAGGAACAGGCGAGCAGGAGCCCGGGTGAACACGCCCGATCCGAGCTCGTCAAGGCACTAGCACCCAAGTTCGACATCTACATCAACGATGCGTTCGCTTCGTCGCACAGATCGCACGCGTCGCTCGTCGGGTTCACCGCAGTGCTGCCCTCTGCCGCCGGACGGTTGCTCGAAAGGGAGATCACGACCCTCTCGGAGGTCTTCCATGCGCCGAAGAGGCCTTCGACCTACATATTCGGAGGCAAGAAGCTCTCGGACGCTCTCGCGGCGATCGAAAGCCTCGCCAAGAATGACTCGGTCGACCATATCCTGATTGCTGGCCTCGCGGGGTACGGCTTCCTGTGGTGTCTCGGGAAGGGGGTCGGCTCCAATACCGAGGACCTCATCAAGAGGGACATGACCGAAGAGGCCGTGGGACATGCCAAGAAACTCTGGGCAGACCATGAAAGCAAGATCATGTTGCCTTCGGACGCGGCAATTGAGGAAGCGAGCGAGAGGAAGGAATACCCTATCGGCTCCCTGCCCGCAAATGCCGCCGTCCTGGACATCGGCGCCGACACGATAACCCGGTTCACCGAGACTATCATGAGCTCCAAGACAATCTTCCTGTCCGGACCCCCTGGGGTATTCGAGAGGGATAAGTTCGCAGAGGGCACGAAAGCGGTATTCAACGCCATCGTGGAATCAGGGGCTTTCTCCGTCATCGGAGGAGGTCACTCGGGCGCTGCCGCAAACAAGCTGGGGCTCATGGACAGGTTCTCATACTGCAGCACGGGAGGTGGGGCGCTGGAGCGGCTCATGCTCGGCAAGTCCATGCCCGTGATCGAAGCCCTCAAGGAGTCAGCGAAGAGGTTCTGATCAGTCGTACGGGAAACCCTTCTTGACGGCTCCACCGAGTATTGTCCCGCCAAGGGATCGCGCCCTTATCAGGCCCCTCAACGGCACGCCGTCGACCTCGTTCATGCTGCTCTTGTTGACTATGACCAGCACCAGGACCGGTTCCCCGCCCGCCTCGCGGATGTCGGATATCGCGCCCTTGATTGTCGCGCCTGTGCTCAAGACATCGTCTACGATTATGATCTTCTTCTTGTCGCCGGTTGAGGCGAAGTTGGAGCTGAACGCGCCGCCGGTCTCTGCCTCCGAGTGTGGCCTGTACACTCCGAAGTCCACACCGAGAAGCTCGGATATCTTGCAGGCGAACGGGACCCCGTTTATGGACACGCCCATGACCACGTCGGCCAGCTGATCCCTCTTCGAGAGTTCCTCGAGCGCAATGTCCGACATGAGTTCGGACATCAAGCCGATGCGGTATCCTGAGACACCGATCGACCTCCAACCGATCTTCACATCTGATGGGGGGAGACCCTCCGCCCCGTATTCTATCAGGTAATTGACAGTGTCAATCGAAAGGTGTAACTCGTCTGCTATCTCCCTGACGCTCAAGCCCTTCTTTCTGAGGACCTTGGCGTTGGCTGCCAGCTCCTTCACATCTACCATCTTATCACGGCCCTGAAGAGTAGCATGTTACGATATTAACCTTTCCTCAGGACACCTGGCTCCAGCGCCTCGACCATGGCAGCCATCGCCCTGTTCAAAGGAGTCCTGACGCCGAGGTGGGATCCTATCCTGCAAATCATGCCATTCATCTGCGAAATCTCAGTCCTGCGGCCAAGCTCGACGTCCCTGAGCATGCTCGACCTATTCTCTGCCGTATCCTCAGCGACTGCCCTGACCCAGTCTATCATCATCACATCTGGCAGGACAACGCCCGCTGACTCTGCGACTGCGGCGCACTCGTCGCATAGCTCTGACATCAGACGTGAGATGGTTTCGCTCTCAACGAGCTTCCCGTTCGGAACTCGAAGGATAGCAGTGAGCGGGTTGATGCAGGCATTCACTATCGCCTTCGCCCATATCTCAGAAGCGACATCCGCCTTCACATCCACGATGAGCCCGCAGGCCGAGAACGCCTCGGCCAACCTGTTGGCCCCGAGCGCATCCATGTCAGAACCGATGACTGTCCGGCCAAAGCCGGATATCCTCACATTCCCAGGGGACAGGAGCGAGGCACCCATCGTGGTAGTCCCGCCGAAGGCTCTGGAACCCTTCCATGCGCGCATCAACTCCAAGTTGCCGAGGCCATTCTGGAGGGTCAGGACCGGGGTGTCGTTCCATGGCAGGTGCGTCAGGGCGTCGACCACAGACTTGGTGTGATATGCCTTCGTGGTCAGTATCATCAGGTCGGGGGCCTCAAGACCCTCGGCCGACTCACGTGTCTCGACGTTCACAGTCGCCTCGACCTCACCTGTCAGGCGCAGGCCATTGAGCTTGATGGCATCCATGTTCTCCCTGCGGCCCACGAGGACAACCTCGTGTTTCTGTGCCAAGATACCGCCCATGGCGCATCCGAGAGAGCCAGCGCCGAACACCAGTATGCGCATCAGGGAACGATGACCGCGAAGCGGCTATTTGTGGCTTGTTCTCGACTCAATCGCTCAGCGATGATATGAGCGGCCCTCGTTGGCTCAGGGATTCGGTGTTCGGAGAACCTCCTCACAATATCGAGCGTCTGCCTCTGTCCGATGCCGTCGCCAATGGATACGTACACAGGTTTTGACCTTCCCGCACCGACGAGTTCGAAGCCGACGACCCTGCCGTGGAGCGATATCTGCGCGACACCTTCACCTCGCAGCCCACCCCGTTTCCCGCAGAGCAGGCTCTTCGCCACACCGATGGTCGGCATTCTGAAGGCCACGCCTGCGTGCGTAGCAATCCCCATACCCTCAGGATGGAGGATGCCGTTCCCATCGTACATCAGGACAGTCTTCTTGGGGAGGTCCTTCAACAAAGGCAGCACGAGGGGAAGCTCCCTGAACGCGAGATATGTAGGAACGTATGGGAAGACCGCGTCGCCTTCGTGGATCACATGATCGGTCATCTCACCGGATCTGTAATCGAACAGCGCGGCGACCGCAAAGGCGTGCTCGCCCCTGTATGCGACATCCACACCGGCCACATAATCGATGTCTATCTCGCCCTTGGGGATTTTGGCAAGAAGGCGGAGCCCTTTCTGACGCGACCTCAATCCCTCAAGTGGACGGTCCGATACGAAGTCCGTGAACAACAGTTGGTCGAGGTCCACGACCTTACCATCCTCGACTCGCACACCCTCGGATTTCAGCAGGGCGCCCTTCTTCTGCGACCCTCCTCCAGTATAGCCACCCAACCTGCCGTCAGACTGCACGACACGCCTGCAAGGAACTCGGACGATGTCATCGTTCCTGCTCATCGCGAGTCCGACGAACCGGCTAGCAACCACGTCGCCCAAGGCGCGCGCGACCTCGCCATATGTCGTCACGCATCCTATCGGCACCTGGGAGACCATGTCATACGTAGCCTTCCACAGGTCAGGAATGCCCTCAAGACGGGAAGAGCGCATCAATCATCCAACTCTCCTGTAAGATTTAAATCCCTGCGTCGACAAGTGTACTGGCATGGGTTCAGGCACCCTTGGCCGATACTATTCCGTACTGGACGGCGAAGCAAGGGCCAGATACCTCTCCACGAAAGAGACGAAGGTGGCCGTTGACATATCAGCACCCACGGAGGAGCTATGGGAAGCTCACGCGAACGCCCTCGGGGTCGAATCCGAGGAGGGAGCGGTAGATATGCTCGAGTTGAAGACCGAGCTTGCCAGAAGACTTCACTCCAAATGCGAGATCTGCGAGAGGAGGTGCGGAGCAAGTAGGAGTGAAGGGGAGGCGGGCCATTGCGGCGTTCTAGAGGCGCGAGTCACCAGCGAGTTCCTGCACACGGGGGAAGAACCTGACCTCGTTCCATCATACACGGTCTTCTTCGCGGGGTGCACCTTCGAGTGCGTCTACTGCCAGAACTGGGAAATAAGCACGCGCCCCAGATCGGGAGTGGTCATACCGCCACTGGAGATGGCGCGGATGATCGAGAGAAGGGCAGGGACGTCAGGCGGCAACGGGTTCCACCGAGGCCGTTCCACAGGTGCGAGGAATGTGAACTGGGTCGGCGGAGACCCCTCCTCGAACCTCTTGTACATCTTGCAGACCCTGCGAGAATGTCGAGCGAACATACCACAGGTCTGGAACTCCAATATGTACCTCAGCGAAGAGTCCATGGCATTGCTGGAAGGAGTTGTCGACGTGTACCTCACCGACTTCAAGTATGGCAGCGACGCCTGCGCATCTAGGCTGTCCAACGCCCCCGACTACTTGCGCATCGTGACCAGGAACCACCTCCTGGGAAGGGCTCATGCTGAGATAATAATCAGACATCTGGTCTTGCCAGGGCACGTCGAATGCTGCACGAGACCAGTTCTCAAGTGGATAGCTACGAATCTGAAGGATGTGAAGGTCAACGTGATGGCACAGTACCGGCCTGAGCACAAGGCGCGAGATCATCCCGACATATCGCGCAGGTTGCGAGCGTCCGAGTATGAGGATGCGATCGGGATAGCAGAAGACCTCGGACTGGAACTGGCAGACTG
>JAABQR010000134.1 GCA_011391345.1 Methanobacteriota archaeon
GGCCGCGGGGACGCCGTACTTCCGCTCGTACTCCATGATGTGCTTCTCGACCTCTTGCCTGGTCAGGTTCTCGTGGTTGAGCGTGATGCCTATGACATCCGTGTGCGCGTAGACCTTGATGAGCTCCATCTCCCGGTCTATGGTGCCGTTCGGGATGTGCAGCTCGTCCGCGTGGTAGCTCCTGAACTTCCTGCCAGGCGCATGCTGCAGCACGACGGTGTTCGGGCTAGAGGCGCTCACTATGGCCCTCGAGCCGGTGACATATGCCTGGTGGCTCAGTGCGCCCTGGCCCTCGACGATGATGATCTGTGGCTTCTCGTTCGTGTACGCGTCCCACATGGCGTTCTCCAGCTCTCCGACCACGTAGTCCCCTCTGATGGCGTCCAGGGGTATGCCGTACTTGGACCCCTGGAGCAGGCCCGTCTGGCCAGTGGCGACGAAAGCGGTCTTGATGCCCCTGTCGTTCAGCTCCTTGGTGAGTATGACCGCCGTGGTCCTCTTGCCCGAGGCCGCATCCGTGCCGAGGATGGGTATCCTGATGCAGTCCATCTTGGCCGCGAGGCCCTTGTAGTAGTGCATCTTCTCGAGCGGCTGCTCCTTCCTGATGTCCACGATCTTGACGCCGTGCTTCTTCGCGAGCGGGGCGAACTCCTTGTCGTTCCCCAGCCACTCGTGCAGCCCTGACAGGATGCTTACGCCGTTCGAGATGCCGACCTTGACGGGCTCCCTGAACTCGGGAGGGAGCATGCCGCCGATGGTGGCCACGCCCATGATCATCCACTGGGGCTTCTCCTTGAGCTTCTTGAGGGACTCCTCGACGGACGAGAATATGGGTATGCCGACCTTCTTGCCGTCCAGGACCTCCCCCGCGTCCTTGCCTGCCTGCTTGCTGTCCACGATGCCCAGTATCTTGAACCTCAGCGAGTGGCGGACCAGGCCTGCGGCGGTCTTGCCCCTGGTCTTGCCGAAACCATCCTCGCAGAGAATGATGGCGGTTTCCATGGGACCGCCGACTGCATGACCTGTATAAATCACCTGTCAACCTATCCAATCAGTGGATGCGGCCTGGCGTGCTCCTTCCAGTATTCGCCTGGCCCATGGTCACCTTTTTCTATGCATACCGACATTGAGCCCGGGGGAGCAAAGTGCTGGTAGGCATAGTAGGCAAGCCCAATGTAGGCAAGTCGACCTTCTTCACGGCCCTGACGCTAGCCACGGCGCAGATAGCCTCGTATCCATTCACCACGATACAGCCCAACAAGGGCGTAGGCTATGTGCGCAGCCCGTGCCCGCACACGGGGTTCGGCAAGCCGTGCACGCCCAACAACTCGCTGTGCGAGGACGGCACCAGGTTCGTGCCGATCGAGGTCCTCGACGTGGCAGGGCTCGTGCCTGACGCGCATGCCGGGCGGGGCCTCGGGAACAAGTTCCTGGACGATCTCAGGCAGGCGGACGCGTTCATACATGTCGTCGATGCGAGCGGGGGGACCGATTTCGAGGGCAACCCCGTAGGAGTGGGCACGCACGACCCCACGCTCGACGTGACATTCCTCGAGAGGGAGCTCACCTACTGGCTGTACGGGATACTCGAGAAGAACTTCGCCAAGATGGCGAAGCAGTCCAAGCTGACCGGGACGAAGCTCGAGAAGATGCTGCACGAGAAGCTCACGGGCCTGTCCGTCACGGAGTCTCAGATCCTCGCGTCGTTCAGGCACGCCGGTCTGGACCCGGACCCGACGCAGTGGGGAGAGCCCGAGCTGCTCAGGTACTGTTCGTCCCTTCAGAAGATCAGCAAGCCGATGATCATAGCGGCCAACAAGGCGGACATCGCGCCCCCGGAGAACCTGGAGCGGCTCAAGTCGACGGGCTATCCCGTCATCCCGACGAGCGCGGAGTACGAGCTTGCCCTCAGACGCGCCTCCAAAGCCAACCTGGTTTCCTACGTCCCGGGCAGCGGGGCCTTCGAGATCACCGACAAGTCCAAACTCAATCCGAACCAGCTCGCGGCCCTGGACAAGATGTCCTCGTGGCTCAAGGCGCACACGAGCACTGGCGTGCAGTCGATCCTGGAGGAGGTCGTGTTCAAGGTGCTCGACCTGATGGTCGTATACCCGGTCGAGGACGAGCACAAGTGGGCGGACAAGCAGGGTAGGATACTCCCGGACGCCTACCTGATGCGCAGGGGCAGCAACGCCAGGGACCTCGCGTTCAAGGTCCATTCGGACCTGGGCGACAACTTCATCAGGGCGATAGACGGAAGGACCCACATGGTGATTGGCCACGACCACGTCCTCAAACCGGCGGACGTCATCAAGATCGTAGCGAAGGCATGATGCGGATGGGGCAGTGGGACGTAAGGCTGATAGGTGTATCCTACTCGAAGGTAGAGGGCGACCTCGCGCTCCACCTGTACGGGAAGACCGAGGACGGGAAGTCCGTCGCGGTCAAGTACACGGGGTTCGAGCCCTACTTCTTCGTGCTCGAGCCGTCCGAGGAGGTCCTCGGGATACTCGGCGACGACCCTCGGGTCGTCAGGATGGAAGACCGCGAGCTGCTCTTCAAGGGGGAGAAGAAGAGGGCGAAGCGGGTCGTTGTGACATATCCGTGGCTCGTGCCCGACATCAGGGGCCGGGTCATACAGAAGACCACGGTCCTCGCCGCGGACATACCGTTCCACTTCAGGTTCCTCTACGACAACGACCTCGGCTCGTGCGTCCGCGTGTTCGGGGAGCAGTTCGAGGACGCGCGGTACAGGACGGACATCGTCGTCAGGGCCGAGCGTTTCGAGACCATCAAGCCCTTCAGGCCGAGCCTGAGGACGATGAGCTTCGATATCGAGACCAGCCTGAAGGCGCCCAGGATATTCACCATCTGCTGCGTCGTCAAGGACGGGGACAAGGTCGACAGCAGGAGCTTCGAGGGGGATGAGGCCCAGATGATCAAGGCCTTCTCCGAGTACATAATCGAGTCCGACCCCGACGTGATAACCGGCTACAACATAGACGGGTTCGACATCCCGCAGATCATCCAGCGCGTCTCGGCGCTGAAGCTGCCCGAGCTGGCCTGGGGCAGGTTCCCGGGGACGATACAGCAGTACAACAAGCGGTTCTGGTGGTGCGAGGGCAGGGTCATCATAGACGCGTGGTGGGCCGTGAAGAAGGTCATGAGGCCAAAGCAGGAGACATTGAACGCGGTCTCCAAGCTCCTCCTTGGGGAGGAGAAGCACGACGTGGACCCGAAGAAGATGGACGATGAGTGGGCCGCGGACAAGGTCAAGGTCATGAAGTACTGCACCCACGACGCCCATCTGGCGCTCAGGGTGCTGGAGAAGATCGCCATGCTCAACAGGAGCATGGACCTGGCAGCCGTGTCGAAGCTGCCCCTGGACGACGTCGTGAACGGCACGACATCCCAGCTCATCGACTCGATACTCATCAGGCTCGCGGACAGGAACAATGTCGCGGTCCCCATGACGACGAGGAACTACGAGGACACGGAGGCGATCGAGGGCGGGTACGTGCACGACATCAAGTCGGGCCTGCACCACTGGGTCCTCACGCTGGACTTCAGGAGCATGTACCCGAGCACCATCATATCGAAGAACATCTGCTTCACGACGCTTCACCCGGAAGGCACGATCGCGTCGCCCTCGGGCGCTAGGTTCCTGGACAGGTCGGTCAGGGTCGGCCTGCTGCCCGGCATACTCGAGGACCTGATGAGGGAGAGGGCGGCGACCAAGAAGGCCATGAGGGAGGCGAAGACGCCGGACGAGGCGGACTACTACAACGGCCTCCAGGAGGCCATCAAGATACTCATGAACTCGTTCTACGGCGTGCTCGCGTCCTCGTTCTACAGGTTCACGGACCCGAGCATAGGGGCGAGCATCACATCCTTCGCCAGGGAGGCGACCAAGGACCTGATCAGGAAGCTGGAGTCGGAGGCCCTCGAGGTCATCTACTCCGACACGGACTCGGTCTTCTTCCTCTCGCCGCACAAGGAGCTCGATGCGTCCGTGAAGTTCGGCCAGCAGATCGCCGAACGGTTCTCCAAGGACGGCATGGTGCTCGAGTTCGAGAAGATCATGGAGCCGTTCTTCTCCCACGGCATGAAGAAGAGGTACGTGGGCCGCATGGTCTGGCCCAGGAAGGAACTCGTGGTCCGCGGATACGAGATGCGCCGGACGGACTCCTTCGACCTGCAGAGCGAGACGCTCCAATCCGTGTTCGAGAAGATACTGGACGACGACATGGAGGGCGCGGTCGCGCTCACGCGGGCCGTCATAGAGAACCTCCTGACCGGCAACGTGGACCCGTCGAGGCTCGTGATATCACGCACGGTAAGGAACTTCGACGACTACAAGGCCAGCGACCGCATGGTGAACGTGCGGGCCGCGAAGAAGCTCCAGGAGATGGGGTACGAGTTCCAGCCGGGCATGAAGGTCTCGTGGGTCGTCACGGACGGCAAGAGGTCCCCGAACGAGGTGGAGCCCTGGGTCGAGGGCAGGGAGTTCACGGCCAAACCCGATTACAGATACTACGCGACGAGGCTGGCGGCCACGATATCCAAGGTGACGGACTCCTCTGGATGGGACCAGAAGTCCCTCGTGACAGGGGCTCAGCAGGTCACGTTCAAGAACGACGATTTTGAAAACAAGAGGGCGGCGAAGATCGCGGCGCAGCCGAAGAAGACTGATAAGACGCTCAACCTCGACGACTTCATGTGACCGGACGGCAGACTTGTTCGCCGTCAACGGCTAGTCGTCGATGGGGCATGAGGAGCTGACGAGGGACATTCGCATGGCTGGCAGTTGGGAACTCATGATCGCGTACGACTCCGAGGGGAACCAGGGTTTCCAGACCGGCTGGGGTTTCTCCGCGGTCGTCTCGAGGGGTGGGAGCAAGATACTGTTCGACTGCGGCTGGGACGGGCACATGCTCCGGTACAACCTCGGCCGCATGGGCATATCGTTCGCCGAGATAGACAAGGTCGTCATATCACACGCGCACTGGGACCATCTCTCGGGCCTCACAGAGGTCATGTCCGAGCCGATGAGGTCGGACGACCTGGAGGTCTTCGTCCCGGCAGCGTTCTCGGACAACCTCAAGAAGGAGATATCAAGGAAGGCCCAGCTCAGGGAGGTCGACGGGCCGACCGAGATAATCGACGGCGTCATGTCGACGGGCCAGCTCGGGGGCCCGCTCAAGGAGCAGTCGCTTGTGATCGTCGACGGGGACAAGGGCGTGGTGCTGACGGGTTGCGCGCACCCAGGGCTGGGCGTCATACTGGCCAGGGCGGGTGAGTTCGCCCGTCCCTCGTGGCTCGTGGGCGGGCTCCACGGAGCGAAGACCGCGTACCTGCCGCCCGACCTCGACAGGCTGATCCTGTGCCACTGCACCCGCGAGAAGGCCGAGATGATGGCGGCGTTCCCCGGGAAGGCGTCCATCGGCCGGGTCGGGGACAAGTACCGTCCTTGACGCGCAGAGCGTCCTGTGCGCCAAGTATTAAATAGATATGTCTGATTGGGGCGCAATCTTCATATAATTAGGCTCACTATTGGCTACCATGCACTCCCCCCCACGCGGCCGCCGCCGAGGACGGAGATGGATCGATTGGGTCCCGCCCGCGGACCTCTACTACCCCAGGGTCGCCTCAGGCGCGCCCACGGGGATGGCCCGACTCTCCATCGAGGAGATGGAGGCGCTCAGGCTCGTGGACCTGCTCGGACTCCCACATGAGGAGGCCGCAGCCATGATGGGCGTGTCCCGCAAGACGCTATGGAGGGACCTCGTCGTGGCCCGCAGGAAGCTGGTCGAGGCGCTCATCAACGGCTGGGTGATCCAGATATCCGGCGGGGACTACCTGATGAGGGGGAGCGAGGAGAAAGGAAAGTGACATGATGTTCGGAGGATACGGACGAGGGCGGAGGCACAGGAGAATGTACTACGCTACTGGCATCCCCGGCTACGGACGGGGCAGGTGCGCATGGGGCAACCCTGCGCAGATGTCCTCGGGCGTGGCGTACCCCGAGCCAATGGTTGACCTCCGGCCGGAATACCGTCCGGATGCGTCGGAGTTCGGCAGGGCGGAGGAGCTTAGGATGCTGGAAGAGGAAGAACTGATGCTGAAACAGGACCTCGAGGACCTGACCAGGGTCATCGCGGACCTGAGGAAGAACGAGAAAAAGGAGGTGAACAAGTAATGCCTGGTGGAGACAGGACCGGACCTTGGGGCTGCGGCCCCAGGACTGGACGGGCCATGGGCCACTGCTCTGGGTATGATATGCCCGGATCCATGAACCCATACGGCTACGGAGGCGGAGGCAGGTTCGGACACGGCCCCGGACGCGGCCGCGGCTTCGGTCGCGGGTTCGGAAGGAGCGGGAGGTTCCAAACCGCATATGCGCCGCCGATAGCGGGCGCCCCGTCCAGAGAGGACGAGCTCGCGTACCTGCAGGACATGCAGAAGTCGCTCGAGCAAGGCCTCGACGATGTCAGGAAGAGGCTCAAGGAGCTCTCCGATACGGTCGAGAACAAGTGATCCGAAACCCCTTTCCCTTTGATTTTTCCCAACGGACCACCCGCCGGGCGTGTTTTCAGCCGAATGTGGCATATCCCAGGACAGTGATGGGTGCGCATGGCCAGCGACAGCGAGACAGAACGACAGTGCGAGCAGGCTCTCGCGTTCGGGCCGGTCCCTTCCAGGCGACTGGGCATGTCCATTGGCGTGAACGTGGTCCCGAGGAAGGTGTGCTCTTACAACTGTGTCTACTGCCAGTTGGGCAGGACGACCAAGCTGACTGTCGAGAGGAGGGTGTACACCCCGACGGACCCGATCGTCCAGGCCGTCAGGGAGAAGCTGGCACAGGCGTCTCATACCGATTACGTGACGGTCATCGGCGACGGTGAGCCCACCCTCGCCGCAAACCTGGGGGATGTGCGCGGCCAGATCGCCAATGAATGGTCTGGCAGGACGGCGCTCCTGACGAACGGTTCTCTCCTGTGGATGAGCGATGTCAGGTCCGCTGCCGCAGGCTTCGATGCAGTCCTGCCCACGGTCTCGGCCGGAGACCAGGCGACCTTCCGCAAGCTTCACAGGCCGCACGTCTCGCTCTCATTCGACAGATGCGTCCGCGGGCTCAAGTCCTTCTGTGCAGAGTATGCGGACAGGACCTGGGCGGAGGTGATGCTCGTGAGGGATTTCAACGACTCTCAGAGATCGCTGCGCGCCATAGGTTCCCTCATCAAGGAACTCAATCCAGCCGAGGTGCACATTACTGCCCCCGTCCGTCCGCCATCCGTGTCGACCATCCAGCCACCCACGAGTGAGTCGGTCGAGCTCGCGCTCCGTGAGATACCTGGTTCCGTGGACTTCACGCATCCAGAGACATCGGAGATGCCGGAGTCACGGGCCAACCCTGTCCAGCACCTTGTGGACATCACAGGCACGCACCCTCTCCGACGCGAGCAGGCCCTGGACGTCTTCGTGAACTCTGGCATGTCTGGAGAAGAAGCGGATGAGGCGCTGGATTCGATGGTCAGATCGGCCGCAGTCATCGCCCTGGACCGCAAGGGTGAGGTGTTCTATGTGCGTGGCCGGCCCAAGGCTGGCCGCAACACGTTTAAATAGACCTATCCTTTTGTTCCGGTTCGCAGCGGTGAGACCGCCTCGGTCTCGCGAGGGGATGTGCGCTTTGAGGGCGTGAACCCTTAACGGCTGGATGTGACACGATGGCAGAAGAGGCTAAGTCAGCTCCCAAGAAGGAGCGCAAGATGAAGGCGCCGGCGGAGGCGCCGGCAGCGGCTCCCGCACCCGTGCAGGCGGCCGCGACTGTTGTGAAGAAGGGTGGGCCCGCCAAGGGCATGTACCATTATATCGGCGAGGCCTGGAAGGACGTCGACAGCGACCAGATGAAGAAGCTGATGTGGCAGCGCATGGTCGACTGGAGGAAGGAGGAGACCTTCGTCCGGGTCCGGAAGCCCCTGAGGCTCGACAAGGCACGCGCCCTCGGCTACAAGGCGAAGCAGGGCTTCGTCATCGTCAGGGCAAGGGTCAGGAAGGGCGGCCTGAGGAAGCACAGGATCAGGAAGGGCCGCAAGCCGAAGAGGAAGGGTATACTCAAGATCACCATGAAGAAGAACATCCAGAGGATCGCGGAGGAGAGGACTTCGAAGAAGTATCCGAACCTCGAGGTACTGGCATCCTACTGGGTCGGCGAGGACGGCAGGCACAAGTGGTTCGAGATCATACTCGTGGATGTCAACCACCCTGTCATCAAGTCCGACCCGAAGATCAACTGGATATGCAGCTCGAAGCACACGAACAGGGCCATCAGGGGCCTGACGCCCGCGGGCAAGAAGGGCAGGGGCCTCGTAAGGTCGAGGGGCATCGGCGCGGAGAAGGTCAGACCTTCGCTGCGCGCTCACGACAGGAAGGGCACTTAGGCCCTCACCCTGTCCAGCAGCTTCCGGACCTCTCCCTGGGTCATACCAATGAGCGGATGGAACACCGGGAGGTTTCCCTTGAGGGAAGCTCCACGGTCGAGGTCCTCGACGCCCCACTCGAGCACGATCCCGTCGCACTTGAGCCACGCGGCCTGAGCGAACAGGTCCTCCTCAGGCGTCACGACCTTGAGGTCGGGGTTCCATGATGCCAGGGGAGGCGGGAGGGATTCGTCCCGGCACGCCACGGTCACGTTGCACCCCCTCTTCATCAGGAGCCACGACGAGGCGACGCCTCTCTCCGACTCGACGACGGACAGCACCCTCCCCTGGGTGCCCTTGGGCATCCCCCCGGGACCGGGT
>JAABQR010000135.1 GCA_011391345.1 Methanobacteriota archaeon
CAAGGGCGTCAAGGCGTGCCCGAAGTGCGGGAAGCCGCTGAAGTATGTGGAGAAATACCAGAGGGACTACTGCTACGAGTGCAAGACGTACGCACCGAAGGAGACGAAGACCTGCCCTGTGTGCAGCGAGGCCATGAAGTTCGTGCCGCAGTACAACGAGTGGTACTGCTACAAGTGCAAGAAGTACTCGCTGAGGCCGAGCAAGCCGATCCTCCTTCTCTAAACCCCAACCAAACCCCTGAAACCCTCGAAAACCCTTGTTCCCGGTGGTGTTTTATGGAGCCACCGGGGAGGTTCGAACTCCCGACCTGCTGATTACAAATCAGCTGCTCTTCCGGCTGAGCTACGGTGGCATGTGCGTGGCCTCCGGAGTAATCAGGCAGCTCACATATAGCTTTTGACGAGGCGCGGGCGCCAGGGGTCCATCGAGCCAGGCTCGTACCTCCGATGCCCCTGCGCCATAACCTTTAAATGGTGGCTATGTATCCGCAAAATACGCGCGTTAAGCGGTGATGAGCCAATGACCGAGAAGGAAGGTGCCACGAAGCACCAAGCCAAAGACGAGGAGAAGGAAGCCGCCGAGACGAAGGTCGAAGCGGGCGACATAGTCATGGTCGAGTACGACGCCTGGGTAGAGGACTCGAAGGAGTTGTTCGACACCACAAACGAGGCCGTCGCGAAGGACAACGACGTGTTCAACGAGAAGATGGTCTACGGGCCCCAGCCGCTGATCGTTGGCAAGGGACGGCTGTTCCCTGGCCTGGACGAGCACATGACCAAGGCCGAGGTGGGCAAGGAGTACGAGGTCCTGATACCGCCGGAGAAGGCTGCCGGTGTAAGGGACCCGAAGCTCGTGGAGCTGCACCCCGTGAGGGAGTTCCTGAAGCAGGAGATCGAGCCCAGGGTAGGGCTCGAGGTCACAGTCAAGAACAGGCCGGGCCACATCACCGCTGTCACCGCTGGCCGCGTAAGGGTGGATTTCAACAACAAGCTCGCCGGCAGGACCCTGAAGTACAAGTACAAGATCGTGTCGAAGCCGACGAAGCCAAAGGAGCTCGCGGAGCTCATACTCAAGATGTCCTACGGCACGTCCGAGGGATTCGACATCGAGCACCACGGCAAGGACTTCAAAGTCAAGCTTCCCGATGCGTGCAAGTACGACCAGAGGTGGATCCTCAGCAAGTACGGCGTGGTCAGGGACATGAGGGATGTCCTCGGGGCCGAGACAGTCTCCTTCATCGAGGAGTATTCGAAGCCTGAGAAGAAGGAGGAGCCCAAGGAGGAACAGCCCAAGAAGGAGCCGAAGGCGGAGAAGCCCGCGGAGGCCCCATCCGAACCCGATAAGGCTCCCGAGGAGCTGTCGGAAGCGGACAGGAAGGCCTGAAACCCCCCCTCCGACACAACTATATCGGCAGGCGCCTCCTCAAGGGGCCGTCTGCGCCACACGCGGGCGCGTGGCCTAGTCAGGATATGGCACTTGCCTCCTAAGCAAGTGGTCAAGGGTTCGAATCCCTTCGCGCCCGCTCCCCGCGCCACATGCGGACACAGTCCTCCTTTCGGTCATTGCCGAGCCGGTCGACCGTTCGGTCCGCGTGAGTCCCTCTGTTTCCTGCAATCGTTTATATGGGTCCATGACTTGCTGGAACCCCGAAGCCCACGGTGATGTCGTATGGAGCCTGGAAGCACCGGATTCATGCTGCTCGCGACGAGCCTTGTGATGTTGATGACGCCTGGCCTGGCCTTCTTCTACGGTGGCCTTGTCGGGCGGAAGAACGTGCTCACCATAATGATGCAGAGCTTCGTGTCGATGGGAATAACGACGATTCTCTGGGTCACGGTCGGGTTCTCACTTTGCTTCAGTGGTGATGTGGGTGGGATAGTCGGGAACCTTGATAATGCGTTCTTGATGGGGATCGACCTGAACACTCCCTTCACCGCGGATATCCCTGTGTTCGTCTTCATCGCCTATCAGATGATGTTTGCCGTCATCACGCCGGCGCTGATCACCGGTGCATTCGCGAACAGGGTCAGATTCCCCGCGTATCTCGCGTTCCTGGTGGCATGGCTGCTCATGGTCTATTTCCCGATGGTCCACATGATCTGGGGCGGCGGGATCCTCGCGCAATGGGGCGTTCTCGACTTCGCCGGTGGCATCGCGGTCCACGCGATCGCGGGCATGGCCGCCCTCGCATCCGTCTTCTTCATTGGCGCAAGGAAGGACAAGCCAACCGGCCCCCACAGCATCCCTCTAGTGGCCCTCGGCACAGGTCTGCTGTGGTTCGGCTGGTACGGCTTCAATGCTGGCAGCGAGCTGAGGGTGGATGAAGTGACTGTCACGGCGTTTCTGAACACGGACATTGCGGCGTCGTTCGCTGCCATAACCTGGCTCGTGCTGTCATGGACTCTTGAGAAGAAACCGAAGTTCCTCGGCCTGCTCACGGGTGCGGTCGCCGGTCTGGCGACGATAACCCCGGCTGCCGGCTTCGTGACACCCCAGGCTGCGATGGTCATAGGGATGTTGGCAGGTCTGGTATGCTACTTCGCGGTGGCGCTCAAGAACAAGAGGCACTGGGACGATGCGCTAGATGTCTGGGGAGTCCACGGCGTCGGCGGCACTGTGGGTGTCGTCAGCCTGGGGCTCTTCGCGTCCCTTGAGGTGAACAGCGCCGGCTCGAACGGGCTCCTGTATGGTGACGCCGGGTTCTTCATCCTCGAGGTGGTGGCGGTCGTTATCGCATCGGTGTATGCATTCGTGTTCACCTATCTGATGCTGCATGTCATCAACATGTTCACGCGGGTGAGAGTGAGCGACGAGGATGAGATCTCAGGCCTGGACGGTTCAGAGCACGGCGAGGAAGCGTACTTGTGAATCCGAGACGCCCCATCGTAGGCAGGCTCCCATCATGTCACCAGACGGGATGGTCTGATTGAGCCCTCGCGACCGGATGCCCGGGTCCCCCTCGCGGTGACGCCGTCAGGTGCACGGCATGGGCAGTCTCCGTCCGCAGTCCAACCGCCTCTCGGGGTTGTTTCGCCCCACTGGACCGGTGTCGACGCAGCCCCTGGACGATGCTCTCTGGACGTATGTCAATAGAAAGACTGATTCCTAACCTGACGTCATACTCGTATGTGTGATGCTCAAGGCCGAGATAGACAGAGTCGTCGGGAGATCCTCCGCCAAGCTGCTGAAGGCATCGATCCCTCCCGTCCGCCGTTGGCTGCTCGAATTCGTCATGCAGAAGGACCGTGAGGACCTCTCCGTTCAGAAGGCTATCGCCGAGTCGGAGCTGTACCCTCCCAGAGTCAAGCTCCTCGAGACCTTGAGGGAGGACGGCACTTGGCCGATTCCCGCTTCACGGAAGGTCGCCGAGGACGCGGGACCCGGGCCACCGTACGGCTGGACCTCCGTCACCGTACTGCGGAACCTCTACATGCTCTACGAATACTGCGCGACGATGGACACTGGACACATAGATGCCGCGGTGGAACGAATACTCGGCTGGCAGGACGATGCCGGATACATCCGGGGGCCGGAACGTGACACATTCCCCAGGGTGTACCACAACGGCCTCGCTCTTGGGATCGTCGTGAAGTACGGCCGTGAGAGCGACCCCAGGACCAGGGCGCTCGTGGAATGGCTTTTGAAGACGCAGAGGCGGGACGGCGGATGGAACATACCGTATCTCCAGGACGTCAAGTATCTCCCGGAATACAGGCACATGAGGGTGAGTGACTTCGTCAGGCTCGTGAACCAGGGAGGTGTCCCTCCTTACGACCCTGAACGGTACTACGATGTCCCCAGCTGCGTCTGGTCCACCGTGGGCGCGCTCCGAGGCCTTGCGTGGATCAAGCCGCAGGCGAGGAATCCGGACGTGAAGCGGGCCTGCGGGTACGTCCTGGACAACTTCTTCAAGCGCAACTACCACGGCAACTTCAACAGATCGGAGAGGAGCTGGACCACGCTCAAGTTCCCCACATACTTCGGGAGCGGGCTGACCGCTTTGGATTCGCTCGTGTATCTGGGGATGGGGCCGGACGACGAGCGGATGGAACGGCCCATGAGATGGCTCTTGGGGGCACGGGCCGCGGACGGGTTCTGGTACAGATCGGAAAGACCACACCCGATCGATGACCAATGGGTCACGGTGACCGCCCTGATGATACTCAAGTACTTCTCCGATATGAGGTGACGCGCCCCTACGGGCTGTGCCTTCCAGATGGTCCGTCAAGGCCCCATCCCGCCGTTCGGTCTAATATTTCGCAAATTTTAATATAATCCCTACACAAATATACCCTGGACGGGGGCCATGGCCGGGGAACGCCCTGTCCAGAGCTCCTTGATGAGGTGTATTACGATGGGAACACCAGGACAACCAGGCTCAAGGATGTGCGTCCAGTGCGGCAAGACCATAGCACCGGATGCGAATGTTTGCCCGTACTGCGGCCATGACTATCGGATCCAAGCCGGACCACCGGCCAAGAAGAAGACCGTCATGCCCGTGATCGGTGGCATAATGATCCTCGTCGGCGGCGTGCTATCGCTGGTCGCCGGTATCGGCCTAGTCGCCAGCGTCGGCGCGTTCGATTCATTGATGCTTGTCGATGTCGAGGGCGTTGACATGCTCGAGGACCTCATGACCGCGTGTGGTATCATATTCATCATACTCGGGTTGATAGGTGTCCTCGGAGGAGTGTTCGCGATCATGAGGAAGCACTTCGGACTCGCGATACTCGGAGGCGTGTTCGCCCTTGCTGGCTGGTTCATACCCGCCCTGATAGGACTCATACTCGTAGGAGTCTCGAAGGACGAGTTCGAGTGACCAGTGCAGGCCGCACGGAAGCCCCAAACCCCTTTCTCATCTTCGATCTTCCGGACCCGACCTTCACTTATGGGCATCTCGCCAGATCCGCTCGAATTCCGATTCCCACCACGAGGCGTACCTTCTGAGCCCCTTCGCCCTCATGGTCACCGCCTTCCTGGCGAGTTCGTGGGCCATCCGAGCCGCTTCGGGGGGCCATCCTCCCCTGAGCCCCCTCGGCACGACGAGGTAGCTGGGAGAGTCGTCTATGTACCTTGGCGGGAGACGAGCTAGCGCGTGTATGTCACAGGCCCTCTCCCCTCCCGGGATGCCCTTGGAATTGAACTGCGCCAGGTGCATCAGCTCGTGGGCCATGGTCCAGTAGGTCGGATACTTCCCGCTACCATCCCTTCGCCTTCGGACATCGAGCATCAGCTTGACCTTCCCCTCGTCCGATTGGAATGCCAGCCCGTCGTACGCCCTGGTTATGCCTATCCTGATCTCCCTTCTCATCTCAGGGAAGAACGTGCTGAGCAAGTCCAGCCTGCGCTCCAGTTCTCTCCGCACATGGGAGGGCAGTTTGAGCGCCTCCCTGGTCCAGGAGATGGCCAAGGTCATGTGGCCGGCATCATGGCGGAGGTACCACTTATGTGATGCGCCGCTGTCACTCCTCTACGAGGACCTTCCCCTCGATCGTGACGACGTGCTTCTTGAGGGGGATGTCTCTCCCCGACCGCTTCAGCGCCTCCTGCGTGAGCCTCATGAGGCCCTGGCAGCACGGCACCTCCATGATGACGACCGTCAAGCTCCTCGGCGACGCCTCCTTGAAGACGGCCGTGAGCTTGTCCAGGTAGGCCTGCTGCTCGTCCAGCTTCGGGCACCCTGTTATCACGGGCCTGCCCTTGAGGAACCTGCCGTGGAAATCCCTGTACGCGAACGGGACGCAGTCCGCCGCCAGCAGCACGTCCGCTCCCTTGAAGAACGGCATGGACGGCTGGACCAGCTTCCATTGGACTGGCCAGTTGGTCAGCTCTGGGGGTAGCCGGTCGGTTTGAACGCTGGTCTGGGCGGGCGCCCGGGGCATGCCCTGGCCGGCCCTCAGTATCATAGGGTTCGACGACGGGCAACCGCATGGTTCGGTCGCCAGGTGTTGGCCCGCATGGGCGTGGCTCTTCCCAAGGTGCTCCTTCACCGCCTCCTCGTCGAACCTGGATGCCTCCCGCTCGACTATCCTGAGCGCCCCCTGAGGGCACTCGCCTATGCAGGCACCCAGGCCGTCACAGAACACGTCGCTGACGACCTTGGCCTTCCCGTCCACGATCCTGAGCGCTCCCTCGGCACAGGCGACTGCGCACTGGCCGCACCCGTCGCACTTCTCCTCGTCTATCTCGATGATCTTCCTGACAGCCATCCTTTCGCCCGTCCTCGGGCATGAGATGACTGAGGGGGTATCAAAACACTCCGCCTAACACGGTAGGCAGGTTCACTCGCCATTCAGCCTGAGCCAGTTGGTGCGGGACTTGGACGTGTTGAGCCTGTCGCCTATCACGCTCGCCACGAACGCAGTCGGGGGCAGCAGGAACATGAAGGACGCCCCCAAGGAGATCAGCTTCGTCGACCTCCTCATGTCGTAGATGGCATCCGAATACTCCGTGTCCTCGCGGTTCGTGCCAGTGACCATGGACCGCGCGATGACCCTCTGGACCTTCAGGACGAGCAGGGTAGTCATCCAGACCACGTTCCTGATCGTGGTGTACTCCCCGCCGAAGCCCGTCCGGCGACCAACGATGGCCTTCCTGAGCTCCTCGGCGGTCCTCCCCTCGAAGGTCGTGAAGCCGTCCCCGACCATCATCGGCGCATGCGCGTCGCTCCCGCCCGTGAGGGCCTTACCCGACCCGGAGCACTTGCTCAACGCCAGGTCGTTCGAGTATCGGTCCCTGTGGAACGCGTTGAAGACCTCTATGCCGTCCAGCCTGAGGTCGAGCGTCTTGTCCCCCAGGGCCGCGCAGTGCGCGCTGAACGGGTGCGGGGCGATGGCGACCCCGCCCATGCCGTGGATGATATCGACGGTCTCATCGGCGGACAAACCCTGTGGCACGTCCTCGTTGAGGAACAGCCCCAGGACCTCTCCGTCCGCGGTCATGACCTCCTCGCCGACGACTACCTCCACGGATTTGGCGTGCTTCCTCGCCTCGAACCCTCCCCTCGTGCTGTTGTGGTCCGTCACACACAGGACGTCGAGGTTCTTCGCCTCGGCCGCCCTGACGACGTCCCTGGGCTCTGAGACGGAATCGGGTATCTGCAGGAAGAGGACCTTGGAGAGGCCCGAGTACTTCGTGTGGGTGTGCAGGTCCGCCTTGCCGTTCATCCTCCCCTCCGATGCGCCACAGTGTAGAAATGACTTTGCACCAGTCGGGAAGGGTTCACTCCTCCCTGGGAGGGAATGACAGCTTGGTCGCCTCCCTCTTCATCGAGTCCCTCACGAGTTGGCCGAAGACCGTCCCCATGAACCCCCCGAGGACGAATATGAACAGCAGGATGATGGTGAACCTGAAGAACAGCGCATAGTAGAACCCCGGGAGTATCAGCTCTATGTCGTAGAGGGTGAATGGGGTGGAGTAGTAGACCACGGCGAGGATGTATCCGATGGCCGTGTACGCTATGACCGAGAGCATGGCCAAGTCCACGCGGCTGTTGAAGTACCCCGACGGGATTCCGGCCAGTATCGACACGGCGAGCATGACGAGCATCTCCTTGTTCATGGACGGGGTCGTTATGTTCGGGAACATGAAGTCGAACGCCATGAACGCGATCGGGGGCGCGCTCATGAGGGATATCGCCATCACCTTCTTCGCGTCCTCCCGTCCGAGCCTCATGTGGCCGCCTCCGAGGAGTACTCGAGCTGGATCCTCACGATATCGTTCAGATACATCTCGCGCAGGTAGTCGTGCTTGAAATCGCCCATCCACGCGACCGTGTAGAACTCGTGGGTGTACGGCAGCGTCTCCAGGGTCAGGTGCTCCCCCTCGAGGGCGCTGTAGTTGACCAGCCCGTTCAGCCTGGCCAGGGTCTCGGGGTCGGAGACGAGCGACGAGTATGAGAATGTCTTCGTGTCCCCCGAGGGCACTTCGACGTACGACGTGGGGCCGGTGTAGGCGCTCCCCACGGGTATGTACCAGCCGGTGCCAGAGGTGCCGTTCGTCACGAACGCCTCCCACACGATGGACTGCATCTTCAGGTCGTACCTGGAGGGGTTGACGAGGTCGATCGAGAACGTGATCTCGACGGAGCCGTTCTCCAGCTCATCGGCCGAGAACGATGCGTTCTCGAGGAAGACCTCGTCCAGGGTCCTCACGACGCTCACGTAGGTGGAGGCCGACAGGACCCCGGCCACGAGGAAGAACGCGGAGAACAGAGCGTACAACGTGATGGAGAACCAGTGCTCCTTGGCTGACTTCAGCAGTGCCATCTCTCCACCTCTGTGCGCTCGGCCGTCGCCCGCGCCCTCAGACTGCTTTGGCCACGTACAGATAGCAGGCGACATGGTGCCCCGCGCCGGTATCCACCAGAGGGGGCTCCTCGACGGTGACGAGCCGCACCGTCACGATAACCTTCGGGCCCTTGACCATCTTGAGGGACACATCCGACACCCCCTTCGCGACC